>JAYSSW010000970.1:0-12745 GCA_043720335.1 Planctomycetia bacterium | reverse complement strand
GGAAAGCATCGCGCAGAAACGCCAGCTCTGCGGCTGGGACCTCCGCTTCCTGCTCGAAGTTCTTGCCGGATCAGCCATTTAGTAGCAGCTGGCCCTGGATAACATGGCGACTCGCGGAATGATAATATTCGTCCTGCGTGGCTCCCTGCGATCCCCTCGCTTGCGCTCAGGGTTCGTTCGATTTCTTCCCGACGCAGTACAGGTGCTGCCGGCCGCGCAGGTAGAAGCGGCCGTTCGACACGGCGGGGGACGCGTGGCTGGCGTCGCCGAGGTCGTTGACCGCCAGCACTTCGAGCTTCGGCCCGGCCTTCACGACATACGTTCGGCCCGCGCTCGCGACATAGATGCGGCCATCGGGCGTCACGACCGGGCTGGCGTAGGTGGACATTTCGTCGAGGCGTTCACTGAAGACGACTTCGCCGCTGCCGCGCTTCCAGCATTTGAGGATGGCCGGCGAGTGGATGCGATAGATATGTTCGCCGACGATCAGCGGCGACGAGAAACCCTCCGGCACGTTGTTCGCTTTCCACTTGAGATGCGTTTTCGTCACGTCGCCGCTGCCGCTGGGATCGACGGCGAAACCCGGTCCGCCCCGGCCGCTGTCGATGTACGCGATGCCGCCGCCCACGATGGGTGATACCGTGTCGCCCCGGGCGGCGACGGACCAGATCACTTTGCCATTGGCCGGGTCGACGCCTTGCAGCGCGTTCGACGCGGCGACCAACAATTGATCCTTGCCGTCGATCTTGGCGAGGGTCGGCGTGCTGTGGGCGAAGTCGTGGTTCGGGCGTTTCTGCTCCCAGGCGGTCGCGCCTGTCTTGCGGTCGAAGGCGACCAGGCGCGACGATTTGCGCGTGCCATCGCATTGCAGGATCACGGTATCGCCGAACAGCACGGGACTGGCCGCCAGGGCCACGTCGAAATCGAACGGCACGATCTCGCGGCGCCAGAGCGGCTTGCCGTCGAAGTCGAGGGCGGCGATCACCGACGAGCCGAAGACGACGAAGACGCGCTCGCCGTCGCTGGCCGGGGTCGGAGCGGTATAGCCGCCGCGCAGGTCGGAGAACTTCCACGGGCCAGGTTCGACCTTCACGTCCCAGAGCAGCTTGCCGTCGGCGGCGTCGTAGCAGGCGACGTGATGTTCGGGATGCGCCTTGCCCGGCTCAACGCCTTCCGGCCAATAGCTCGCGGTGACGATCACCTTCCCCTTCACGACGATCGGGCTGGACTGGTTCTGGTCCTGGCGAGCTTTGCCTGGCTGGCCCGGCAGTTTCACTTTCCAGACGACGTTCTCGCCGGTCTTGCCGTTCCACTTCAGCGGCAGGTCGTTCTCGTCGGTGGCGCCCTGCCCGGTCGGACCGCGCCAGCCAGGCCAATCGCTCGGCCACGAGACGGCGGTGACGACGGAAATGACCACGATCGCGGAGAGGAGGTTTCGCATGCGTGCGATGTTACACCCGCGGCGCGCGGGAGCAACAACATTCCGGCGACAACGCTCGTTTAGCCGTTCGCCTACGGCGAGCGCGGACAGGATCCCTCGTGCAATCAATCAATCGTGGCGCGGCGCCGCGTCCGCGCTCGCCGTAGGCGAACGGCGAAACGGGGTTGTCGCTGGCGTTTGATCTTGGCGCGCGTTCGTGATACATTCGACCTTTCTCTCCACGCCACCGACGGGCCGACCTGCCATGATGCTCCGCTTCCTGCTGCTGCTTCTCTCGCTCCATCTTCTGGCGCCCGACGCCCGCGCCCAGGAGCCGTTCACGCTGAAAGACGGCGACCGCGTCGTCTTCCTCGGCAACGGTTTCGTCGAGCAGGACCATGCGTTCGGCTTCCTCGAAAGCCGGCTGACGCGCCGTTGGCCGAGCGCGAATGTCGTGTTCCGCAACCTCGGCTGGGGGGGCGACACGGTGCAAGGTTTCGCTCGCACGAGCGGCTTCGAGCAGCCCGACGGCATGGGGCGCTTATTGAAAGAAGTGCAGGCGCTGAAACCGACCGTGCTGTTCGTCGCCTACGGGATGAACGAATCGTTTGCCGGCGCGAAGGGCCTGCCCGGCTTCACGCAGGACTACCGCAAGCTGCTCGGCCAACTGGCGCCGCTCAAGGCGAAACTCGTGCTGCTGTCGCCGACGCATCATGAAGACCTGGGCCGGCCGTTCCCCGACCCGGCCGCGCACAACCGCGACCTGCAGCGCTACGCCGACGCCATCAAACAGCTCGCGGCCGATTTGAAAACGCCGTACATCGACCTGTTGCAGCCGCTGCGCGCAGCGAAAACGCGCATCACGACCAACGGCATCCAGCTCAACGCGCTCGGCTACTCGCTCGCAGCCCAGGCCATCGAAAAGCAGCTCGCTTTGCCAGCGCGCGAATGGGCGGTGGCAATCGACATGAAGAAAAAGAAGACGACCGCGACCGGCACCCGCGTCGAGAACCTCGACGCGGGCAAAAGCGCCCTCCACTTCCACGCCATCGACGCGTCGCTCGGCGTCGACGGCGACACGATGAAGCTGGTCGTCGCTGGCCTTCCGAACGGCGACTTCCGGCTCTCCATCGACGGCAGTACCGTCCTCGTCGCGTCGTCGGCGGAATGGGCCAAGGGGATCACGCTCGCCGATCCGTCGGGCAGCAAATTGCAGCAAGCCATCGTGTCGAAAGGCGAGCTGTTCTACCGCCGCTGGCGCCCCTTCAACGACCACTCGCGGCACTGGGGCTTCATCGGCGGCGACTTCAAACTCTACGACCAGGAAATCCAATCGCTAGAGAAAACGATCGCGACCCTGCGCCAGCCGCAGACCCGCACGTTCGACCTCGCGCGGAAAGGGGCGGGCCGATGAACCTCCGAAAAATGCTGGTGCTGGCCTGTCTCGCCGGAGCGATGCTCGCACTTGGATCACATCTCGATGCGCAGCCGAAAACGCCGCCGGAGATGAGTGACGATCCGGAGGTGCAGAAGAAGCTGACGCAGCTCGCGGACGGCTTCGAGCTGCAACTGGTCGCGTCCGAGCCGACCATCATCAATCCGCTGCAGATCAACTTCGACACGCAGGGCCGGCTGTGGGTGCTGTGCGTCCCGGGCTATCCGCAGGTGCTGCCAGGGCAGAAGCCGAAGGACTATGTCGTGGTTCTCGACGACATCGGTGCCGACGGCAAGGCCCGTAAATCGACCGTCTTCGCCGAGGGGCTGATGGTCCCCACCGGCATGATGCCGGGCGACGGCGGCGTCTACGTTGGCCAGGGCGAATCGCTGCTCCATTTCCGCGACACCAAGGGCGCCGGCAAGGCCGACGAGAAGCGCGTCGTCCTCACCGGGTTCGGCACCAACGACACGCACCACACGCTCAACACCTTCCGCTGGGGGCCGGACGGCGCCCTGCACTTCAACCAGGGCGTCTACATCCGCAGCACCGTCGAGACGCCGTACGGGCCGCGCAAGCACTTCGGCGGGGCGATCTGGAAGCTGCGCACCGACCGCCTGCGGCTCGACGTTTACGACCGCTCGGTGCTGCCGAACAACACCTGGGGCCACGCCTTCGACGACTGGGGACAGCCGATCATCGCCAGCGCCTGGCCCGGCGCGCTGAACCAGATCCTGCCCGATTCGCCGCTGCAAACGGCGACCAGCAACGACTGCGTGCCTGACTTGAAGATGACGCAGATCGGCGCCGAACGGCACTGCGGACTAGAAATGATTGGCGGCCGGCACCTCCCCGACGACTGGCAGGGGAACCTGCTCACCGGCGACTTCCTCGCCCACCGCATCCATCGCTACTCGATGAAGGAGGAGGAAGGCCGCATCACGACGAAGCTGCTGGCGCCGCTCGCCGTGTCGAAGCACCGCAAGTTCCGTCCCATCGACCTCCGCATGGGGCCGGACGGGGCGATCTACATCGCCGACCTGTACCAGCAGATCATCCAGCACAACCAGGTCGATTTCCGCGACCCGCGCCGCGACCACACCAGGGGCCGCATCTGGCGCATCGTCCGCAAGGACCGCCCGCTCGTCGCGATCCCGAAGCTGGTCGGCGTGCCGGCCGAACAAGTCGTGGCGAGGTTGAAGGACGCCGAGCCGTGGACACGTCTGCACGCTCGGCGTGCGCTGGCCGAGCGCGACTTGAAGGAGTCGGCGGCCGCGCTCGACAATTTTGTCGCCAAGCTCGACGCCAACGATCCCGAGTTGCAGCGCCATCTGCTCGAAGCGCTGTGGACCTATCAAGCCATCGACCGCCCCGACTCGGTCCTGCTGGCCCGGCTGCTGCGCTCGCCCAACCACCGCGTGCGCGGCGAAGCGACCAAAGCCATCGGCGCCTGGCACGACCGCCTGCCGTCCGCGGCACGTTTGTTGGCTGCGCAGGCGGTTGATCCGCACCCGCGCGTGCGGCTCGAAGCGGCCCTCGCGGCCAGCCACATCCCGTCGGCCGAGGCGCTGCAGTCGGCGCTGCTCGCGCTCGACCACCCTACCGACAAGCTGATCGAGTTCGCGCTCAAGAAAGCGGCAATCGTGCTGCAACCATACTGGCAGCCCGAGTTCCAGGCCGGCAAGCTCACGTTCGGCGGCAGGACGAAGCACCTCACCTTCGCCCTGCAAGCGATCCGCGCTCCCGACGCGGTGCCAACGCTGCTGAAGCTGGTCCGCGACGACAAGGTATCCCCCGACGCGCTCGGCGGCGTGCTGCAGATCATCGCGACGCTCGGCGACGATGGCGCGAAGAGATTTGTGTTCATGAGGTCCGTCTCGCAGAAACACAAGTTGCCGGCCGATGAGCTGATTCGCGTGCTGGAGGCGCTGGAGAAGATGCCCGTGAAGTCGAATCACGATTTTTACGCGGGACCATTATCCATGCACATTCGTCGCGACTCGGTAGAGGTTGCGTCGGCGGCGATGCGGCTCGCGGGTATTTGGAAGCTCGAAAGGCTTCGTGACGAACTAATGGAACCGATCGTCTCGCCCAAGCCCGACCCGGCGCGACGGGCGGCGGCCATCGACGCGCTGGCTCGTCTGGGAGGGGCTGAATCGACGAAGCTGCTCGTCTCGGTCGCCACGTCCAAGGACGCCGACCCAGCGTATCGCGTGCAGGCCCTCGTCGGCTTGCTGGAGATCGACCCGAGCATTGCGACGCAATGGGCGAAGGAGTTCCTGCTCAGCCCGCGTGGCGCCGAGGCCGAGCCGCTTTACACGGCGTTCGTGCAGCGCAAGGACGGCGCGAAATCGCTCGCCGAGGCTCTGAAGAAGACGCCGCCGCACGCCGACAGCGCCCGCGTCGGGCTGCGGACGCTGGTCGGCCTGGGCGTGTCGCCGCCGGAGCTTCTCGCGGAACTGCAGCGCGCCGCCGGCGAGGAGAGCCGGCAGCGGAAGCTCGATCCCGCCGAAGCGAAGCGTCTGCTCGCGTTCGTGAAGGACGCCGACCCGGCGAGGGGCGAAGCGGTGTTCCGCCGCTCGTCGCTCGGCTGCATCAACTGCCACGCCATCGGCGGCGCCGGCGGCATCGTCGGACCGGACCTGTCCGCCATCGGCACCAGTGCCCAGCTCGACTACCTCCTCGAATCGATCGTGCTGCCCGGCAAGATCATCCGCGAAGGCTACAACACCGCCCACGTCGTCACGACTTCGGGCAAGGTCGTGCATGGCGTCGTCCGCCGGGAGTCGCCCAAGGAACTGGTGCTGCGCGACCCGCTGCGCGACGAGATCGTCCTGCGCATCGACGAGATCGAGGAGAAGAGCGTCGGCGGCTCGCTGATGCCCGACGGCCTCGACCGCGCGCTCACCGACGGCGAACTGGTCGACCTGGTCCGCTTCCTGTCGGAGCTAGGCAAGCCCGGCCCGTTCGGCGTGTCGCACGTGCCGACCGCGCGGCGCTGGCAGGTGCTGGCGTCGCCGTCGCCCGCTCTGCTGCTGCTCGAACCGGCGGCGCTCGGCCAGGCGCTGCAGCAAGATAGTTCACTGCCGTGGACCAGCGCGACCAGCAAGGTGTCGGGCGATCTGCCGATTGGTGAGATCACCGGCAAAGGCAAGTCGCCGATCCTGCTGCGCTGCCAGCTCGACGTGGTAGCCGCGGGCAAGATCGGCGTGTCGCTCGGCGCGGTTGATGGCGTGCAACTCTGGGTCGATGGCGTGCCGACGCCGGTGAAGGACCGCGTGGCGCTCGACCTGCCGCGCGGCCCGCACACGCTGACGCTGCGCATCGACCCGGCGATGACGAGTCAGCTGCGCTGCGAACTGTTCGACGTGCCGGGGTCCAGCGGGCAAGCGCGGTTCCCGGCGGGGCGCTGACGCGCAGCGTCATATAGCCCCCGGCTTGCCGGGGGTGCGACGAAATCCCACGTCAGGCGGCGTAAAATGATCTTTCGCCTATTGGACGCTATTCCATCATCAGCGGTGTCAGCCAATCGAACGGCTCCGCCGGCAATCCTCGCCTCAGATTGTGGTCGTCGATGTACGACTTCACGGCAACCATCGATTCCAGGTCGTACAAAAACACCTTCCAATACCCGCTCGTCCAGGTGCGTTTGCGTCGGCCGTTTCCTGGAACGCCAAGCACCGCACTGCTCGTCATTCCTTTCAAGCGGCCGGCGAAACGACCCACGTCTTCCGTGATTGGCCCGGCCAGCAGATGCACATGCGTCGGCTCGATCGCGGCAGCATGGAGCCCAACGCCGTTGCGAGCAATTTGGCCGATGTTTTCCGCCACCGTGTCACGTTCGGCCGCGTTGAGGATTTTGGGCGTTTCCTTCGCAACCGCCATCGACACACTGCAGGTGACAGGGTCGGACATCCGCAGCTGCCGGCCTTTTGCGATCAATCGCCCATAGAAATCGAACAGAGGCGACCAGTGTCCGCGTGGATCGCCGGGTAGCCACGTCATGTAGGTGGTCCACACCAAATGGATGCCGCACGTCGCCATCGGCGCAGCCTCCCATTGCGAAGGAGATGGAATGAACGTATTCCGCACGAGTACGGGATGGAATCGCATCAAGGCGGGTGCAGGATCATGTTCGCTTTTCGCCGGCGTGGGTCGCGCGTCACCCCCGGCAAGCCGGGGGCTATATGGCGCGCTCTACAACAACCCCGGGATCGGCGTGCCTTCGCTGACGATGTTGGCGACGCGGCCAAGTTCGCGCTGGACGCGGACCTCGCCGACGTCAAGAAGCGTGTGCATGATCGTCGAGAGCAGGTGCGGCGGGCCGTAGCGCTCGGTCGCGGGGCTGGACGCCGTGCGGTCGGAGCGGCCGATCACCTGGCCCATGCGCAGGCCGCCGCCGGCCAGCAGCAGCGTCGTCAGGTTGGCGTGGTGGTCGCGGCCGCCGTTGCGGTTGAGGCGCGGGGTGCGGCCCATCTCGCCGGTGACAACCAGCAAGATCTTGTCGCTCAGGCCGCGCGCTTCGACGTCCTCCAGGAAGGCCGACACGGCGTGGTCGACCTGGCCGGCCATCGCGGGCATGGCGGCCATGTCGCGCGGGCTGTTGGCGTTGGCGTGCATGTCCCAGCCGCAGTCGGAGACGGTGACGAAGCCGCAGCCCGCCTCGCACATGCGCCGGGCCATGAGCATCTGCCTGCCGAGCAGGTTCGAGGCGCGGCGCATGTCGTAGTAGCGCTGGATGTCCTCGTTGCGGAACAGCCGACTCGTGTCGTAGCGGGCGACCACGCGCGGATCCTCGCGCGACAGGTCGAACGCCTGGGCGGCGCCCCGGCTGATCACGTCGAACGCCTGCTGCTGGAAGCGGTCGGCGCTCGCGAACGTGTCCTGGCTGTCGGCCTCGCGGCGCAGGGTGTCGAACTGCGACAGCAGGCTGCGGCGGTCGTCGAAGCGCTCGACCGGCATGCGCAGCTCCATGTTGCGCTGGATCTCGCTGGAGCCGCTCGGGTCGAAGGCGCGGTAGCTGGCGCCGAGGTCGCCGGGGGCGGTGAGGGTCGGCAGGGCGCCGGTCTCGAAGTTGCCCTGCAAGCGCAGTCCGCGCTGGACCGCTTCGGGGAGGATGACGACGTTGTTGGGGATGCCAGTGACGGCGTGGTTGGTGCCAGCGACGCGGGCGTAGAGGGCGCCCATCGTAGCTTTCATGGGGTTGTCGCCGCTGGCGGGGACGAGGTAGGTGTGGTCCGCCCGGCCCGACGCGTAGGAGCGGACGACGGCGAGCTTGTGGGCCATGCGGGCGAGGCGCGGGAACGAGCCGCCGAAGGTGATGCCGGACAGCGTGGTTTGCGTTTCGCCGGTGACGCTGCGGATCTCGGCGGGGGCTTCCATCTTCGGGTCGAAGAACTCGATGTGCGACGGACCGCCGCTCAGGAACAGGAAGACGACCGACTTGTCCTTGACGGTTCGACCCGCTGCCGTCGCGGCGGCGCGCGACTGGAGCAGCGCGGGGAGCGACAGTCCGCCGAGCATGCCGAGGCTGCCCACGCGCAGGAACTCGCGGCGGCTGAATCCCTGGCAGGTGCGGTCATTCCGACGGCCGAACAGCGTGAGCATGGCGTCGTTCCTTGAGGCGTGCATCGCGGCGGCGGCCTGCGATGAGCGGAGGCGGAAGGTTTGGCAGGAGCATGGACTGTAGCAACGCGCCGAGTCGCCGTCAAGCAGCTTGTGGGATTTTCAGGACGCCGCCTGCGTCACTGCGCCGCCGCGACAGGAGCGCTGACGTAGACCTCGGTGTCGGGGTAGCGCGTCCGCCATTGCTTCCAGGTGGTCGTCTCGAAAGGAAGCTGCGCGTGCGGGAAGGGAGTCGGGTTGTCCGCGAACGAAGGCTGCAAGGTGTCCTGGCGGTAGAAGAACGAGCCGGTGTAGAGGAGCATGCCGCCGTCCATGAAGCCCCCCAGCTTGATCTCCAGCGGGCTGCCGCGCCTGGGGTCGGTGAAGACCTTGGCGGTTTTGCACAGGTCGTAGTAGGTGACGGAAACGGGGATGTCGCCGAGCAGGTCGTTGACGACATGAGACATGGTCGAGCAGAACGCCTTGACGACGTAGGCCCTGGGATGCCCCTCCACGGCGACGCCGATCACTTCGGTTTCGTCGTCGAGCTTGGCGTCGGCCACCTTCAGCACGGGAGGCTGGCGGATGCCGGGCGTGATGAACGGCGTCGAGACCTGGCCGACCGTCCCGCCGGGCTTCAGGTTGAGCGGCTTGGCGTCGTTGGCCGCGGGCTGCATGCGGTAGTAGCCCAGGACGACGGTGACCAGCGCGATAGCCACGAACGCGGCGATCGGCCAGGAGACGCGGGGAGCGGGCGGGGACGTTTTCGTTTCCATCGGAGCGCTCGCGAACCAGGGGAAATGAAGAAGGCGTGTGGGCATGCTACCCGGACGCGGGGGCGGTCGCAAGCACTGGGCGGATCGAACCCTCGCGTCACCAGGCGGTGTAGCCGCCGTCGATGACGAGCGGGGCGCCGGTCATGTAGCGCGAGGCGTCGCTGGCGAGGTAGACGGCGAGGGGGCCGAGGTCCTCGGGCTGGCCGTAGTCCCCCATCGGGATCTGCTTGCGGAACGTGGCGATGGCGTCGGGGTGCTCGCGCTGCCAGCGCTGGTTCGGTTCGGTGAGGAAGCCGCCTGGCAGGATGGCGTTGCAGGTGACGCCGAACGGCGCCCAGTCGACGGCGGTCGCGCGGGTGAGCTGCAGCACCGCGCCCTTCGCCGTCTCGTAGTGCCGCCCAGCGATGCCGCGGCCGACGACAAGGCTGCAGATCGACGCGATGTTGATGATGCGTCCGCCCTTGCCCCGCTTCAGCATCGCGCCGCCAATCAGCTTCGTGCAGAGGAAGGCGCTGGTGAGGTTGAGGTCGATCATCTCGCGCCAAAGTTCCAGCGAGGTCTCCTCGATGGTCACGTTGTGGCGGCGGCCGCCAACGTTGTTGACAAGGATGTCGATCGGCCCATGCTCGCGCAGAGCGATCTCGCAGGCGCGCTGGCAGTCGTCGGGCCGGCCCACGTCGGCCTGGATCGTCGCCGCCTGCCGGCCCAACGCGCGGATGTCGCCGGCCGTCTTGTCGAGGCTCGGCGCGTCGCGGCCGACCAGCACCACGTCGGCCCCCGCCTCGGCGATGGCGAGGGCCATCTCGCGCCCCAGCCCGCGGCTGCCGCCGGTGATGAACAGCCGTTTGCCATCGAGCCGGAACCGGTCCAGGACGCCCATGCGGACCTCGTTGGCAGTGGCCAGTGATCAGTTGACAGGGGTCAGGAAAACGCCAAGCCCCATCATGAGCAACGCGATTGGTGGGGGTCGAACCTTGCGACGATTCACCCCCAGGAATCGTTTCGCTCATCCTGGGGCTTGGGGTGCAATTCCCTGACCCCTGACCACTTACCCCTGCCTAGTTGTGCCCCATGTGGCAGACGTTGTCGTCGCCGCCGAGGTTCTTGACCTTGATGGTGTACTCCTGGGTGGCGGTCGGCACCCAGCGGACGAAGGCGAGGTCGGTGAGTTCGATGTCGGAGACGACGAGCTTGCCCTTGCTGTCGAAGACCTCGATGTCGACATCGGTGCTGCCATCGCCGAGGACGGAGAACTCGGCGTACTTGGTTGCGGGGTTGTTGCCGACGGTGAAGACGATCTTGTAGACGACCTCGCTGGTCTTCTTGACGGTCTTGGTCCAGCGGCGCGGTCCGTCCTTGGAGCCGGCGTCGGCGTCGGCGCCGAGGCCGAGCGTGAGGGCGGCGAGGACGAGCAGGGCGGCGATGCGGGTCATGGGTGGTGTCCTTGGGGATCGAGGGGGGGAAGAAGGGATTGAACGACAGCGCCAAGCCCCAGGATGAGCAACGCGATTCCTGGGGGTTTCGACCCCCACCAATCGCGTTGCTCATGGTGGGGCTTGGTGTTCATGTCACGGCTTCCGCGACGGCTCAGCGAGCTTCGTCGCCTCCGGCGACTGGTTGACGCGGCCGCCGCCGGCGCGCTGGCCGGCCTGCACGGTGTTCTGCTCCCAGGCGGGGAAGAACTCGCTCCACTGGACGAAGCCGTCGCCGTTCTTGTCGAAGTCGGCGGTCTTCTTGCGGACGAGGTCGAAGAAGGCGATGGTGAACAGGCTCCCGCCCCACTGCATGGTGCCGTGCGACAGGGCGCCCTTCTTGCAGCCGTTGATGTCGACGACGCCGGTGTGGCGGAAGAGGAGGTCGCGCAGGACCGCGCCGTCCGTTTCCTTGACGACGGTGTCGAGTGGCAGCTTGCCGCTGGCGCTCGACAGGACGATGTTGCGCGACATCTTGCCGGCGAACGCCGACGGCTCCTCTCGCTTCGCTTTCGGCGTGGCGGGCTTCAGACCGTCCGCCAGGGCGAACTCCACCGAGCGGGGCGGCTCGACCTTCTTCGCCGGCTTCAGCACGCCGACCTGCAAGTCCGGGCGCGGCGGCGTGTTCGGCGGCTTGCGCATCACCAGCGCGTTCGTCCTGCCACCCGCCGGCTCCTGCCTCGTCACTTTCGCTGGCGTGCCCGCCCGCCCCTCGATCTGGCGGATCGCCGACTTCTTCGGCTCCTCGTGGTTCGCTCCGCCGCTGATGTTCGCGCAGCAGTCGGTCAGGATCACGACCAGCTTCGGGTCGTGCTTCTGCATCGCGGCCATCAGCTCGCGGCGGTAGAGCTGCCCGCGCGTCAGGGCCATGAAGTGGCCCCGGTTCAGGTGGAACGCGCCATGCCCGGAGTAGTAGAAGAGCAGCGCCTCGGACGGGTCGGACTTGAGGTTGGCGTAGTACTTCATCACGTTGTCGGACGTGACGTTCTTGCCGACGAGCATGTCGATGGTGAAGCGGTCCTTCAGCCCCTGCTTGACGAAGGCGGCCTCCATGACCTCCTTCATGTTGTCGCCGTCGAGGCCCCAGGTCGCCCCCATGCGGTCGTCGGTGTCGAGCAGCAGCAGCACGCGGACGCGCGACGCCTCCGCCAGTTCCTGGCTCCACGCCGCCAGCGGCGACAGGAGCAGCACGCAGCAAGGCAGCAGCGCACGCAGCACATGGTTGGTTCGCACGGGGCACCTTCGGTTCAAGGAGGTCGGGGTCGATGGATGCTGGGATTCTACCGCCGGACGCGCGATCCTTTCAACTCTTTTCGGCTCAATCGTCATCCATGGCGCTGACCGGGGTCTCCTCGGCGCTGTGGTCCATCTTGAAGCGCTGCCAGATCATCGGCCTGGCGAACGGCTCGATCTGGAGCATGACCATGCCGTTCTGGAAGATGCGGACGCTGCCCGACGACTGGCTCACGACGATGGCGATGGCTTTCGTCTTCTTCGTGACGGCGGCGGCGGTCCAGTGCCGCGTCCCCCAGCCCTTGCTGAGCGCGACCGTGTCGGCCGGCGCGTTGATGTAGATGCACGCCGCCTCGGCGACGCCGTCGCGGCGGATCAGGATCGCTCCTTCGAGCTGCGCGATGTCCTTGATCTGCTCGCGCACCTTCTTGTCGCGCACGTCGCGTTCCTTGCGGCTGTAGCCCCGGAACGGGTTGAAGTTGAGGGCGCGCGACATCGTGAGCACCTTCTCGGTGTCGCCCACGACCAGCATCGTGCCGACCGGCTTCCCCTCGCGCCCCTCCTGGCCGATCTCGGTCGCAAGATCGACGACCGCCCGCAGCGTCTCCAGCGGCACCTGCGTGTCGAGCTTGCGCAGGTCCTGCGCGGTCAGCCGTTCGAGATGCTCGCCGAGATGGATCAGGCTCAGGCTGTCGATCGGTTCGGGGCGGTCGTCCTCGACGCCGATGCCGTTGTAAAGCGCGACCACATGGGCGCCCGGCTTCAGCTTCTCCTGCACGATCGCTTCGAGCAGGGCCAGGCTCAT
>JAYSSW010000969.1:0-5979 GCA_043720335.1 Planctomycetia bacterium | reverse complement strand
GGCATTGTAGGCGGTGGCGTTGGCGGGGAGGGTGGCGATGAGGACCTGGCTGACGCCGTCCCAGCGGTAGACGCGGTAGCCGGTTTCGCCCGTGGAGTTGGCCCAGCTCAGTTGGATCATGCTGGTCGATTTCGGATGGAGCAGCAGGTTGCCCGGCGCCGTGATCGGGGCGACGAGCGTGGTCCCGAGGATCCAGGCGGTGGTGACCGAGTTGGAGGCGTTGAACGATTCGACGTAGTAGTACGCCGACTGGCCGGCGGAGTAGCCGCTGGCGGTGTAGCTGGTGGAGTCGGCGGCGAGGGTGTCGACGAGGACCGCCGCGGAGCCGTTCCAGCGGAAGACGCGGTAGCCGATCTCGCCGGTCGAGTCGGTCCAGGTGAGTTTCATCTGCGTCTGCGAGACGCCGACGACCTGGAAGTTGCCCGGGGCCGTCACCGGGTCGGGGGGCATGTCGGCGAACGACCAGCCGGAGCGAGCGAAGGTGGTGTCGTCGAACGCCTCGATGTTGATCCACGCCTTCTGCCCGGCGGGCAAGCCGGTCACGGTGAAGGTCGTGGTGTCAGCGGGCAGCGTGGCGACAGTGAGCGTGTTCGAGCCGTCCCAGCGGAGGACGCGGTAGCCGGTCTCGTTGGTCGTGTCGACCCAGTCGACCTTGAGGGTGGTCGTGGTTTCCGGCGCAAGCAGCACGCCGGTCGGCGTGTCGACTGCGGGGCAGTCGCGTTTCTCGAGCGATTCAAGGCTGGGCCGGTAGGCGGCGGTTCTGGGGCTGGCAGAACGGGCGGTACGGGCGAAGATTCGCTGGAGCCAGGTCATACGGGACACCTCCATGAAGAATGCGCCGCTCGCCCCCATGAAAGGAAGGCAAGGAGCGCCGTCCAGGCCTCGTGCCTGGATGAAGGGGCAATCTCCCACACCGGGATTTTTTAGACAACCCCAACCCGACGTGTCGCGTGGCTGCGCATGCAAGTCCGAGCATGGGCGCCGGTCGAAGGAAGATTTCCCTCGCTCGGCGCTCACGCTCGGACTTGCTTGCATCTGCGCATTGATCGGAACACAAGGCCGAAGCGCGGCTACTTGTTCGGGTACGGCTTCTGCCAGAAGTTGTCGCCGCTCCAGTTCATGGGCGGGTTGACGACGACCTTGCAGTCGCCGCTCACGGTGCACTGGCAGGCGAGGCGCATCTCGTCCTCGTGGCCGATGCTGGAGAACATGCGCATCAGCGTGAACTTCTCGATCATCCCCTTGGGGCTGAGGTTCTGCATGCCTTCCTTGACGAGGATCTTGCACGAGCCGCACGAGCCGTGCCCCATGCAGTTGAGGACTTTGAACAATCCGGGATTGGTGACGACGCCGGCCTTCTTGGCCTCGTCGCGCAGGTTGGACCCGGCGGGAACTTCGATTTCGCGCTTCTCGTTGACCAGGGTGATTTTCGGCATGGCACCAATCCTTGCTTGAATGGGCGAGCGACGCGCCGCCTCGATGGTGGGGGCATTGTACGAAGCCGACCGGCGGGGGCCACGTTCCCCCGGCCCGCGCCGAACCGCTACAACATCCATAGCCCGACCGCTCCCCGATCCTCGCTCCGCCGCCCCACGCGAGTACCCGTGGCATGATCCGCCTGGCCCATCTGAGCGACGTCCACGTCACCGCTCCCCGGCTCCCCTGGCAGCTGCGCGACTGGTTCTCCAAACGCCTCAGCTCCTGGGTCAACTACGCCTGGCTCGGCCGCGAGCTGCGCTTCGCCCACGGCGACCAGGTCCTGTTCCGCCTGATGGACGACCTCGAATCGCGACAAATCGACCATGTCGTCTTCTCCGGCGACGCGACCGCGCTCGGCTTCGACATCGAGATGGACCGCGCCGCCTGCCTGCTGCGCGTGGCCGACCTGTCGGCGAAGGGGCTGGCGGTGCCGGGCAACCATGACTACGGCACACGGTTCGCCGAGCGGTCCGGCTCGTTCGAGAAGCACTTCGCCCCCTGGCTGCAAGGGCGACGGATCGGCGACCATCGCTACCCGTTCGCCCAGCGCGTCGGCGACGCTTGGCTGGTCGGCGTCAACGCGGCGGTCGGCAACCGCGTCCCGTGGAACGCCAGCGGCCGCGTCGGCCCCGACCAGCTCGCCCGGCTGCGGCGGCTGCTCGCCGAGCTGGAGCCGGGGCCGCGCCTGCTCGTCGTCCACTACCCGGTGCGGCTCGCCAACGGCAAACCGGAGCCGCGCGTCCACGGCCTGCGCGACCTCGATTCGCTCATGGAGGTTGCGAAGGCGGGGGGCGTGTCGCTCTGGCTGCACGGGCACCGCCATCATCCGTACCACGCCCACGCGACGCCCGACGTGCCGTTCCCCGTCGTCTGCGCCGGCTCCGCGACCGAGGAGGGCGTCTGGTCCTACGGCGAGTACACCATCGAAGGCAGCCGTCTCGACGCGGTACGCCGCGCCTTCGATCCGCTGCACCAGCGCTTCCGCGAGGTGGAGCGGTTCACCCTGGCGCTGCCGCCGTTGCAGCCAGGCGGGGCGTCGGTATCATGAAATCGCGAAGTCGCTGTTTCAAAACCTCTTGTGACGGAAACAGTCTCCCGCGACAGAAGGCGAGCGGCGCGGCTTGAGCGCCGCCGTGAAGATGATCTTTCGTGCAAAGGGCACGCTTGTCGTTGCAAACTCCACGCATCGTTGCGGATTTTCACGGCGGCGCTCAAGCCGCGCCGCTCGCCGTTGCCCGTAAAATTCATCGTCGCAGGTATTGAAACAGCTTCTTAGCGCAGGCGAACCCCGCGTCCGTCCGCGCGGCGCGGCTCCCGATACAATATCGCTGCAAGCGCCCCCTCGAACCGGCCTGGAGCATCGTCATGGCACGCGTCCGCACCTTTCTCGCCATCGACTTGGGGGCCAAGATCCGCAAGCGGCTCGTCGCGGTGCAGGGGGAGCTGGCCGGCGCGATGGCCGAGGTGAAATGGGTCGAGCCGGAGAACCTGCACGTCACGCTGCTGTTCCTGGGCGAAGTGCCCGACCGCGAGCTGCCCGGCGTGTGCCGCGAAGCGCAGCGCGCCGTCGGCGAGGTGCCGGCGTTCACCGCCAGCGTGGAAGCCCTGGGATGCTTCCCCAACACGCGCCGGCCGCGCGTCGTCTGGGCTGGCGTGGGGCAGGGCATGCAGGAGATCTGCCAGCTGCACGACGCCCTCGAGTCGGCCATGCTGGAGCTGGGCTGCTACCGCCGCGAGGAGAGGCAGTTCACGCCGCACGTCACGCTGGGGCGCGTCAAGGCCGACGAGGTCGCCGAGCGCTTCGCCCCGGCCATCCAGGAACACCGCCTGTGGAGCGCCGGCGAGGTTGCGGTCAACGAGGTGCTGGTGATGAGCAGCGAGATCACGCGCCACACCCCGTCGTACGCGGTCCTCAGCCGCGCGAAGCTGCTGCGCAGCGGCGCGTGACGTTCGCCCTCCGACCAAGCGGCGATGCGACGTGCGTGCATAATGCCCTGAGCCCGAAGCGCGAGCGAGGCCGACCCGCGCGACGGTCGCAAGGGAAGCGTCTCCCGTACGACGATGCGAAGCGAGTCGCAGTGCGAGTCGCGGCTGTCGCTGCGCGAGTCGCCGTTCCCCTGGCTCCACACCATCGCGCGGGTCGGCCTCGCTCGCGCTTCGGGCTCAGCAACCCGTAACCCGAGCCGCCTCCCGTTTGAAATCTGAGATCTGCAATCCGAAATCTGAAATCTACCTGCGTCGTTCCAGCGCGCCGAGAACCGCTCCGGCGTGGGCCATCGGGCGGGCGCGGTCCATCTGCTCCGGCGACATCACGACCTGTCGCGCTTCCAGCGATTCCTTGATGTCGTTGACGCTTTTCCCCGCGACGCGGGCGTTGTGCCGGGCCAGCGCGTGCCAGGCGAGGGCGAGCGTGGTTCCTTCCTTGTCGGTGGCTTCCAGCTCGGAGAAGTCGTCCGACGAGACGGGGCCGGTCGCCTTGGCGCAGCGCGCCAGGAAAGCGTCGAGCTGCGCCCGCTGCTTGAACTCGGGGCGCATCTTGCCCGGCAGCTCCTTGGCAGGCTCGATCATGTCACTGCGCAAGCCGAGTTCGTGCAGCTTCAGGGCCTGCCACGGCTGCACCTCCTTCTGAGGCTCCTTGGCGGCGTCGAAGGCGGCTTGCAGAAGCGGGGCCGCCTCGCTGCGCGTCTTCGGATCGTCGAAGGCGATGGCCGCCGCTCCGAGCGCCGCTTCCAGCCGGTCGCGCGACGTGCCTTTCGCCGCGGCCAGGTCGAGCGCTTCCTTGAACATCCCCTTGCGGGCATACCCCTCGGCGTAGCCGCTGCGCGTGACCGCGTCGCCCACGGCTTCCTTCGCCGGGTCGGGGATCTTGTACTGCTTCTCCAGATCCTTCTGGTCGAGGCGGTACTGAAGCGCGATCTGCTGCGCCAAGATGGCGGGGCGCTTGCTGCCTTCGATGACGGCTTGGTTGACCATCGCGCCGGCGAGGCTGAGGGCGACTTCGTTCTGGCCCTTGTCCAGCAGCTGCGTGGTCACGTCGCGCAGCGCCATCTGCCGCACGTCGGGGGATTTGATCGTCTTGAGTGTTTTCTGCACCTCCTCCAGCACCTCTTCCTTCCAGTTGAAGCGGCTCTTGGTGAGGATGTCGTCGCCGGCGCCGCCGAGCTGGAGCTGGGCGAGGGCGAGTTCGAGGAGGAACAGGTCGCTGTCGACGGCGACCGTCTTGGCCGGCGTCTCCCCCGCGAGCAGCGAGCGGGAGCCGAGGAACGATTCGAGCGCCTTCTGGCGCTTGCCGTCCTGCAGGTGCATCAGGCCGATGACGCGGTGGATCTCCGCTTGCAGGATCGGCGGCAGCGGCTTGAACGCCTTCGCGTCCTCGGCGTTCTTCGGCTTGTCGAGGTACTTCTTGAAGTCGGTGAACGTCGCTTTGTTTTCGCCTTCGACCTTGAGTTTGCTGAGGGCCCAGATGGCGAAGCCGGCGGCGAAGACGATGCCGACGCCGAGCAGGGCGCGGTTGATCCAGCCGGTGACGCCGACGCCCGGCTTGGGCGGCTTGGCGATGGCGCCGGCTTCCTCAAGCGAGTCTCTGCTGGCCTTCCTCTTTTCCACGGTCCCCCAGGCATCATCCAACTGTTCCGGCTGGTTGACGACCAATCCAGGATTCCTGGTGTTGACCTTGCGCCAGTCCTTCTTCTCCACCTTCTTCGGCAGCGGAATCTTGACGATGCGCTTGCAGTCCTCGTTCGGGCACTGCCCCTGCTTTCCCCCCATCTCGGCGGGGAAGCTCACCTTCTCGCCGCAGAAATTGCAGTCGAACTCGATGAACTGAGGCTCCTGCGGCTCCTCCTCCTGCGCCGGCTCGTCGTTGAACGCCGACAGCGCCTCGGCGTCCGCGTCGATGGGGAGGCTGGTCCCGTTCGTGCCGTTGGCGTGCGTCGGGTCGCTGGCGGGCGGCGGCGCGTCGGCGACGCCCGGGCCCCCCTGCGAGGGCTGCGGCTTCGGCGACGGCACCAGGACCGCCTTCTTGCAGGCGGCGCAGGCGACCTTCTTGCCCGCCAGCGTCTCCTTGGCCGACAACCCCTTCTGGCAGTGCGGGCACTTGAAACGAATCGCCATAACGTGTCCTTCGGTCTCGGCTCCCCCGGCGGAAATGCCCTTTCATTGTCGCGAATTCCCGCGCGAATGCAACCCGTCGCTTGAACCCGCGCGCGGCGAAAAAAACAAACGCCAGGCGCACCTGGCGCCCGGCGTTCACTTCACCGCACGGCGATGGCCGCGTCACGGCTGCGCCAACTTCTCCGCCGCGGCGCGGTACGTCGCTTCGCTGCGCCGCCACCACGCAGAGACCCTTTTCGTCAATTCCTCCGTCGTAATCAGGTCGGCTTTTCCCGACTCGGAAAAACGGATGCTGTTCACCTGCCCTATCGACATGACATACTGATCGCTGCGCAAAGAACTAAACTTCTTGCGCTGTAAGACAGATGCATGGGAGCCGCGACACCG
>JAYSSW010000968.1:0-2834 GCA_043720335.1 Planctomycetia bacterium | reverse complement strand
CCGCAGGGGGCTTCTTCCCCTTGGGCGCGTCGACATCGTCGTCGCGCAGCTTCTTCTTCTTGGCGTCGGGAGCGCTCGTGCCCTTGGCTGGCTTGTCGTCCTCGTCTTCCTCGGGGCGTTCGACGATGAACTTGTACTTGCACTTGGTGCATTCGGTCTTCTTGCCGATGCTCCCCTCGTCGCGGATGGTGACCATCGCTTCGCAACTGGGGCATTTCACCTTGAAGCTCGTACTGACAGCCATGATGGCACTCCCTTGACGCAGCTGGAGAGACCAGCGCACGCACAGGTCCAGACGGGATCGAACTATTCCTTCATCTTAATCGCTGGCGGGGGGGGAATGCAAACCCGTTTTGGGAAAAATGCGCGCGCGAGCGGGAGAGCGCCCCCAAGCCCCACCATGAGCGAAGCGATTGGTGGGGGTCGATCCCATGTGTCTGCCACCCCCAGGATATCGCTTCGCTCATCCTGGGGCTTGGCGCTCCCCTTTCATCCTTCGCTACTTCCGCGCCGCGACCTCCGCCTGCAGCCGCGCCGCGAACTCCGCGATCGGCACCGCTCCCTGGTCCCCCTCCACGCGCGCTCGCACGGCGACCGTGCCCGACGTGGCTTCCTTCTCGCCGATCACCAGCATGTACGGCGTCTTCTCCAGCTGCGCCTCGCGGATCTTCGAGCCGATCTTGTCGGGGCGGTAGTCGCCAGTGACACGAAAACTGGCTTCGCGCAGCTGCTGCTCGACGGTCCTGGCGTACGGGATGGTCTTGTCGCTGACGGTCAGCACGCGCACCTGTTCCGGCGCCAGCCAGGTCGGGAAGGCGCCGGCGAAGTGCTCGATGAGGATGCCCATGAACCGCTCCATCGACCCGAACGGGGCGCGGTGGATCATGATCGGGCGGTGCGTCGCGTTGTCGGCGCCGACGTACTCCAGGCCGAACCGCACCGGCAGGTTGTAGTCGAGCTGCACGGTGCCGAGCTGCCATTCGCGGCCGATGCAGTCCTTGACGATGAAGTCGATCTTCGGCCCGTAGAACGCCGCCTCGCCGACGCCGATCGAATAGTTCAGCCCCGACGGCTTGACGATGTCGAGCAAGGTCTGCTCCGCCTTGTCCCACAGCTCCGGCGGGCCGACGTACTTGCTGCTCTGCGGGTCGCGCACGCTGACGCGAACCCGATATTCATTGAGGTTGAGGGTGCGCAGCACGAACAGCGCCAGCTCGATCTCGGAACGCAGCTCCGCTTCGACCTGCTCGGCGGTGACGAACAGGTGCGCGTCGTCCTGGGTGAAGCCGCGCACGCGGGTCATGCCGCCCAGCTCGCCGGTTTGTTCATAGCGGTACACGGTGCCGAACTCGGCGAGGCGAACGGGCAGGTCGCGGTAGCTGTGCGGCTCGGCCTTGTAGATGTGGATGTGGTGCGGGCAGTTCATCGGCTTGAGCAGGTAGCCTTCCTGCTCCATCAGCCACTTGCCCAGCACGTCGGCCCGCTCCTTCACGCTGGCCGCTTTGCGGTACTCCGGCAGCGCGACCTGCATGGTGTCGATCAGGGTCAGCGCGAACTGGTGCACCGCCTCCAGCTTCTCCGCCTGGCTGTCGAGCTTCAGGTACTGCGGTGGCAGGAACGAGTTCTGCTTCATGTACTCGACGAACTCGACCTCGCGCTTCTCGTCGATCTCGCCCATCGACAGGCGGTACTGGCACAGGTCGAGCGCACCTGCCGCCGGGCGGGCGTAGATCGGCGGGAACTGGGCGTCGCGGTAGTACGGGAAGTGGCCGGAGACGCGGTAGAGTTCGAGTCGGCCGATGTGCGGGGTGTAGACGGGGGAGTAGCCGCGCTTGATGAGCTCGTCCTTGATGAAGGTTTCGAGCAAGCCACGAACGATGGCGCCCTTGGGCATCCACAGGATCAGGCCGCTGCCAACCATCGGGCTGATGGTGAACAGCTTGAGCTGTCGGCCGAGCACGCGATGGTCGCGCTTCTTGGCTTCCTCGATCTTGCGGAGATGCTCCTCCAGATCCTTCGGGTTGAAGAAGGCGGTGGCGTAGAGCCGCTGGAGCTGGGCCTTGGTCGCGTCGTTCTTCCAGTAGGCGCCGGCGATGCTGAGGAGCTTGAAGGCGCCGACCTTGCCGGCGTGCGGGATGTGCGGGCCGCGGCACAGGTCGATGAACTCCCCCTGCCGGTAGAAGCTGACGGTCGCGTTCTCCTTCGCCAGCTCGCGGATGTGTTCGACTTTGAGCGCCTGCTTCAGATCATCGCAGAGCTGCACCGCCTCGGCGACCGGGCGCTCGAACCGCTCGAACGGCTCGGCCTTCTGCACGATCGCCTTCATCTCGGCTTCGATGCGCGGGAAGTCCTCCTCGCGGATCGGGGTCGGCGATTCGATGTCGTAGTAGAAGCCCCCCTCGGTGACGGGGCCGAACGCGAGCTGCACGCCGGGGAAGAGCCGCATCACGGCGCGGGCCATGATGTGGGCGCTGCTGTGCCGCAGCACGTCGAGCGCTTCGGCGTCCCTCTCGGTGAGGATCTGGAAGGAGTGCTCGCCCTCGTTGGGGAGTTCGCGGTCGAGGTCGACGATCTCGCCATCGACCTTGGCGGCGACGGCGGCCAGGGCGAGCCGCTTGCCGATGCCCTCGGCGACCTGGCGCGCGGTGGTGCCAGGGGCGACATCCTTGGTCGAGGCGTCGGGGAGGCGCAGCACAGGCATTGGCGTGGTCCTTGCAGGGGTCGTTTTCGCATTTGTTCTACGACGTGGACCACGTCGCGACGACGCAGGTTCGCGTAACCCGGTCCCTCACGGGGCACGGCTCGCCGTCGCGAGCCAAAGGCGAGCCGTTCCC
>JAYSSW010000967.1:0-5984 GCA_043720335.1 Planctomycetia bacterium | reverse complement strand
AAGCGGGCTGGTGGAGGCTCGCGGTGGTTGGTCGTTTGCCAGCCCGCTTACGCAGGCCGTTCGCCTGAAGATGGAAATGAATCGATCGAAAACCAGCTCGTCATCGCATCGAGCGTTTTCATCCACTCCCCAACCGTGTCACTTCCGGCGCAGCTTCTCGGCCTTCTCCTGCACTTCCTTGATCTTGGCGTGCAGTTCGCGCAGCGCGTCCTCGCGCGGCATGGCGGCGTACTTGCGCGAGTCGAGCGGCTCGCCCATGACCATCGCGATGGCCCCCTTCGTCGTCGGCAGGAACAGCGGCGAGAACAGCGGCGTGCCGCGCCAGCGGGGGAGCGCGTCGTACGCCCCGGCGATGCCGACCGGCACGATGGGCGCCTCGGCGGCCTTCTTGATGAGCAGGTGCACGCCGGGCTTGAGCGGCAGCATCGGCCCGGTCGGCGTGCGCTCGCCCTCGGGGAAGACGAGGACCGCCTTGCCCAGCTTCAACTGCTCGACGACCGTCCGGATGCCTTCCTTGCCGACGCCCTCCTGGTCGATGGGGACGGCGTTCAGGCTGCGGATGAAGGCGGCGAAGTACGGGTTGCGGAACAGCGTCTTGCGGGCGAGGTAGACGAGCGGCCGCCGCGCCGCCAGGCCGACGATGGGGGGGTCGAGGAAGCTCTGGTGGTTCGACACGACGAGGGCCGGCCCGGTCTGCGGCATGTTCTTCACGCCGTGCATGCGCAGGCTGAAGCCGAGCGTGAAGAAGTTCAGGCTCGCCATGTAGGCGACGTTGTGCCACAGCCAGCGGCTGAACGTGCCGGACATCGGCAGCGCATCGGCAATGGGGCGGGCGGACTGGTTCATGGCTGGGCCTCCTTGCGTTTCGTGATTTCGTCCACCATGCGCTGCACCACCTCCTCCAGCGTCAGGCGCGTGCTGTCGAGCAGCACCGCGTCGGCGGCCGGCCTCATCGGGGCGATGTCGCGGGCGGCGTCGCGCGCGTCGCGCGCCTCCTGTGTTTGCAGGATCTCGTCGAGCGTGACGGCCTGCCCCTTGGCGGTCAATTCGCGGTGGCGGCGCCGAGCGCGCTCGGCGGGGTCGGCGAACAGGAAGAACTTGCACGGCGCCAGCGGGAAGACGATGGTCCCCTGGTCGCGTCCCTCGCAGACGACGCAGCGGCCCGTGGCGATCTCGCGCTGCCACTGCACCAGCTTCGCCCGAACCGCCGGGCTGCTGGCGACCGCGCCGGACGCGTGGGTGATTTCCGGCGTGCGGATCAGTCCGGCGACGTCCTCGCCGTTGAGGAGCACCTGGCCGGGGGGCATGTCGAGGCGGACGCTGACGAGGAGCTGCGCGAGATGGTCCTCGCGCGCCAAGTCGCAGTCGTCGCGCAGGCCGGCGAGGGTGACGGCGCGGTACATGGCGCCGGTGTCGAGGAAGTCGAAGCCGAGCCTGCGCGCGAGGAGGCGGGCCGCGCTGCTCTTGCCGGCCCCGGCGGGGCCGTCGATGGTGATGATCATGGCGATCCTGCGTGGGGGGGTTGTCCCACGTCCGAAAACAGCATCTCACGGTGAGCGCCAGGGATGGCTATCCCTGGGCTTTCATCATTTCACTTTCTTCCGACGTTGGGGACGGTCAAGGGGAGGGAGCAACCCCGCCCGTTCACGAGTTCGCCATCATGGCGGCCAGCGGTGTCGTGCCTATTGTAGATGCGTCCCGCGCCGGTGCAACACCGGATGCGCGGGTTCGACGCCGCAGCCCGTCGGCTGAGTGCATGGCCTTCCACGCCCTTTGGTTTGGGGCAGGCGCCGCGCACGAAAAAGCCCGGAGCGAAGTCCGGGCGAAACGCAACACGCCATCGACCACGATCAGCCCTTCTGCGGGGGGGGCTGGTCGAGGGTGCCGTTGCTGCTTTCGTGGTGGGGCTTCGAGGCGGCCGACGCGACCAGGACGGCTTCATCCTTGTGGTCGAGTTCACGCATGTACTCCTCCATCTCCTTGCCGGGCTTGAAGGTGACGACGCGCTTGGGGCCGACATCGACGCGGGCGCCGGTGCGCGGGTTGCGTGCTTTTCGAGCTTTCCGCTGCTTGACCTCGAAGACGCCGAAGTTGCGCAGTTCGATGCGGCCTTCCTGGAAAAGCGTCTTCACGATGGCGTCGAAGGTCAACTGGACGATCTCTTTGGTCTTGAGCTGGGTCAGGCCGGTTTCATCCGAGATCAGCTTGACAATTTCTTTCTTCGTCACGGTTCCGCTCTCCCGCGTTCTTGGATCAGACGTGGAATCATCGAGTTCTTTAAGTGTAAGAAGGGCTAGGAGTAGAGTCAAGAAGGGGGAGGGCGGGGAGGCAGATGTCACGCCAAGCCCCAGGATGAGCGAAGCGATTCCTGGGGGTGAGTTGGCGCGTGGTTCGACCCCCACCAATCGCTTCGCTCATGGTGGGGCTTGGCGTTCATAACATCGATTGGCACCTACAATGAAAAAATGAACTCCGCGTCGCGCAAAAGCTGGTTCTGGAAGCTGTTGAAGTCGCTCCTCATGGCGGCGGTGCTGCTGTTCATCGGGCGGCGCTTCTGGCTCGACCTCAAAGACCTTTCGCTCGACGACCTGGAATTGCGTCCAGCGTGGATCGGCCTATCCGCCGTGATTTATCTGGTCGGATTGCTCCCCGCAGCCCTGTTTTGGCATCGCCTGCTGTGGTTTTTCGGCGAAAAGCCCCCCCTGTGGGCGTCGATCCGCGCCAACTACCTCGGCCACCTCGGCAAGTACGTCCCCGGCAAGGCGTGGGCGCTGCTCCTCCGGGCCGCGATGGTCCGCGAATCTGGCGTGCGGGCCGGGGTGTCGATCATCGCGTCCTTCTACGAAGTGCTGACCACGATGGCGGCCGGATCGCTTTTGGCGGCCATGGTTTACGCCTTCGACCCGCCACGGATTCCAGGGCTGGAAGACCTGCCGCCCTACCTGACGCTCAGCCTGCTGCTCGCGGTCTGCCTGATTCCGTTGATGCCTGGCATCTTCAATCTGGTGGTCGGCCGGCTGGCGAGCAAGTTCAAGCAGTTCGACGCGACCGGGCTGCCGCCGGTGCATCATTCGACTCTGCTCGAAGGGCTGGCCATCACGTCGCTGACCTGGGGCATCTTCGGGCTGAGCACCTGGGCGCTGTTGGTCGGCTTGCTGCCGAACCCGCCCGCGCTCACGCTTTCGTTCTGGCTGGAATGCAGCGCTGCCGTCGCGTTCGCCCAGGTCGCCGGCTTCCTCGCGATCATCTTCCCCAGCGGCATCGGCGTGCGCGAGTACCTGCTGCGCCACCTGCTCGCGTCGTCGGGGCCGGAGGCGATCGTGTCCATCGCCGTGCTGCTGTTGCGGGTCGTCTGGACTGCGGCCGAGGTCGCCTGGGCGGCCGTGATCTTCTGGATCAAGCCGACCAACGTGGCCGAACCGCCGGGGTCGTGAGTAGATTGGTCCATGAATCGCTCTCCAACCTTTTGCCTCGCGTGCCTTCTCCATGATTTCCCTCGTCATCCCGGTTTACAACGAGAAGGACAGCCTCGCCCTCTTGTACGAGGAGATCGAGCGGACGGCGCAACACGCCAACCTGCAAGTCGAAGTCGTCTTCGTCGACGATGGCAGCCGCGATGGCTCTTGGGACGTGATCCGCGAATTGACGCAGCGTCACACCAACATCCGGGCGATCCGCTTCCGCCGCAACTTCGGCAAGGCGGCCGCGCTCTCCGCAGGCTTCGGCGCCGCCACGGGCGACATCGTCCTGACGATGGACGCCGACTTGCAGGACGACCCGGCCGAGATCCCGCGTTTCCTTGAACAACTCGGCACCGGCCTCGACGTGGTCAGCGGCTGGAAGCAGACCCGCTACGACCCCTGGCACAAGGTCCTGCCCAGCCGCGTCTTCAACGCCCTCGTCAGCCGCCTCACCGGCGTCCGCCTGCACGACCACAACTGCGGCATGAAAGCGTATCGCCGCGAAGTGCTCGGCGAAATCCGCCTCTACGGCGAACTGCACCGCTTCATCCCCGTCCTCGCCGCCGCAAAAGGCTACCGCGTCGGCGAGATCGTCATCCACCACCGCCCGCGCCGCTTCGGCTCGTCGAAGTACGGCGTCAAGCGCCTCGTCAAAGGCTTCCTCGACCTGCTCACCGTCCGCTTCCTGACGCGCTACCGCCAACGGCCCCAGCACTTCCTCGGCGGCGTCGGCCTGCTGCTATTGCTACTGGGATGCTTCGGCCTGACGTACCAAACCCTGTGCGCCGTGCTGCCATGGATCAACGAGTCGTGGTCGATGCCACTGGCAAACTTCCCGTGGCTGCCGCTGTCGCTGACGGCCGTGATCGTTGGAGTGCAGATTTTGTCGGTCGGCTTCCTCGCCGAACTCGTCACCGCCAACACCACCCGCGACGCCGACGCCTACAGCGTGGCGGAGGTGCTGGAAAATGAAAATGAAACGCCGCCAGCCCCAGGATGAGCGAAGCGATTGGTGGGGCGTGACGTCTCTTCCATCTGAGATCACGAATCTGAAATCTGAAATCAAGAGCGAGCCATGCCCGACACCACCCCTCCCGCCGACCTGCGCCGCTGGATGTACGGGCTGCTGATCCTGCTGGCGGCGGGGATCGGGGCCGGACGCATCGCTTCGGTGCAGCGGACCTACGAGCCGGCGCAGCACCGCGACGAAACGAATCCCGACGACCGTCGGCCGCTCTGGCCGAAGACTCGCCCTCGGCCGATGCCGACCTTCAGCTCCAACGACCGCTCGCGCTGGGCGACCATCCGCAACCTCGTCGACGAGGGGACCTACGTCATCGGCCGGCGCGACCCGAAAGTGGTCGCGATCTCGTCGATCGCGCCGCTGGCGACCCTCGACCCGATCGGCGCCGCCTGCTTCTCCGCCGCAGCGTACCACACGCGCATCCGCGCCAACACCGGCATCATCTTCGAGGACGGCTGGGAGAGCGTCGACAAGGTGATGCATCCCGACACGCTCGAATTCTACTCCAGCAAGCCGCCGCTCCTGTCAACACTCTTGGCCGGGCTGTACTGGCTGCTGCAGAAGTTGATCGGCTGGACCCTGAGCGGCGAGCCGGCCGAGGTCGTCCGCGTGTCGCTCGCCTTCGTCAACCTGCTGCCGTTCCTGCTCTACCTGGGCATGGTCGCCAAGCTGGCCGAGACGTGGGGCCGCACCGACTGGGGCCGCCTGTTCATCGTCGTCGCCGGCGGGTTCGGCACGCTCGTAAGCCCGTTTCTCATCACGCTCAACAACCACAACTTCGCCGTGGTCGGCGTGATGATCGCCTGGATGGCGACGCTGCGCGTCTGGCAGACCATCGACCGGCCGGCGTGGCGTCACTTCGTTGTCGCCGGGCTGGCGTGCGGGTTCGCCGTCAGCAACGAGCTGCCGTCGCTGGCGTTCGCGGCGGTGGTGTTCGGACTGCTGCTGTGGTGGGCGCCGGGGAAGACGATCTTCCTGTTCGTCCCGGCGGCGCTGGTCTTCGCCGTCGGCTTCTACGCGACGAACTACGCCGCCATCGGGCAGTTCCGCCCCGCCTACGCCGAGTTCGGCGGCCCCTGGTACGAGTACGAAGGCAGCCACTGGCGCAAGCCGCCGGAGGGGACGACGAAGCATGGCGTCGACTGGGCGCACCTGCGCGAAAGCCGAGTCACCTACGCGACGCATGTTCTGGTCGGCCATCACGGCCTGTTCACGCTGACGCCGATCTGGCTGGCCGCGTTCCTGGCGATGATCGTCACCTGCGTGCGCTGGCAGCCGCTCTGGCGCGACTTCGTCACGCGCCGCCCCGCCAATCCACAGGAATTGCCGTGGTTCGTGCAGCCGCTGGGACTGGCGCTCACCCTGGTGGTGGTCGGCTACTACCTGCTGGAGACGCGCGGCCGCAACTACTCCGGCTGGTCGCTGGGGCTGCGCTGGCTGATGTGGCTGACGCCGGTCTGGCTGACGTGCCTGATCCCCGCCGCCGACTGGCTCGCCCG
>JAYSSW010000966.1:0-5989 GCA_043720335.1 Planctomycetia bacterium | reverse complement strand
CGCGGAACACGCGCCGCTCGCCCGCCGAGTCGTCCTGCACCCGCTCCGTCAGGTGCTGCACCAGCTTCGAGAACTCGGCCACGAACGCCTGCTCGGCCAGCTCCACGGCCTGCGCGAACCGTTCCGCCACGCGCTGCTGCTCCTGCTGGTACAGCGCCGGGCTGATCCGCAGCAGGTACGACGGCGGCTCGATGGCGGGGAAGTCCCACGCCACGGCGAAGCGGCCGCGCACCTCGCCGGGGTAGTCGCCTGCGTGGTACAAATTGCCGAGCCTTTCTCGGGCGTCAGCCTGGATCTGGGCGAAGACCGCGTTGAGCGCCTGCTCCGCTTCACTCAGTTCGTCGCGGTATCCTTCGAGCGTGTGGACGAACGCCTCGAGGTCGGACTGACGCAGCAGCCGCAGCCCCGGCTCGGGGTACGGCAGCGTTAGTCCCTTCCAGTACGACACGATGCGGCTGCGCAGCGTGGTGAGGCGGCGGAACGCTTCATGACGCGTGTCGATCAGCTTCTTGCCGGCGGTCAACAGCTTGCCGTCGGCGCGGCAGGCGAGGCCGACCTCCTCCTTCTGCTGCGCGGTGAGCGTCTTGTGGACGCCCCACCAGGTGAAGTGGACGCGCACGGCGGCCGCCACGCGGCGCAGGTGCTGCGCTGGCACGGACGATTCCAGCGGGATGTCAGCCAGGGTCAGCGTGGACATGGTGGATCTCCTCGGGGTTGAAGGTCAGTTGTTCCCCGCGTCGCGCTCGATGCGGCGGCGCGATTTGCCGGCCGGCTCGCGGCGGTAGAGTCCGGGCCGCGCCGCGTCGACGCAGCGACCGCTCGCCCAGGTCCGCAGGGCGTCGACCGTCTCGGCGGCGGTGACCGCGACCGGGGCCACCAGCTTCGCCGCCTCGACGAGCGTCGTTTCCAGCAGCGCCGCCAGCCGGCAGCAGGAGCGGATCTCGGCGCCGGTCCAGCCCGTGTCGTCGGGGAGCGGAAGCTCATCGGGCAGGCGGAAGGCGCTGCGGTGCATGCGCCAGATGCCGGCCCTGTCGTCGGCGCCGGGCAGGTCGAGGAAGAACAGGCCGTCCAGCCGCTCGGCGCGGGTGAACTCGGGGGGCAGTTTGCGGATGTCGTTGGCGGCGCCGACGAAGAAGACGTCGGACTCGTGGTCGGCGAGCCAGCTCAGCAGCGTGCCGAACAGCCGCGTCGATACGCCGCTGTCCCCCTGGCCACCGATCCCGGAGAGCGCCTTGTCCAGCTCGTCGATGAACAGGACGCACGGCGCCATGGCGTCGGCGACGCGGAGGGCCTGGCGGATGTTGGCCTCGGTGGCGCCGACGAGCGATCCATAGAGAGCGCCGAGGTCGAGCAGCAAAACGGGGCGGCCGCACTCGTTGCCGAGGGCCCGGGCGAAGCAGCTTTTGCCAGTGCCGGGGACGCCCAGGAGGAGCGTGCCGCGCGCCTTGACCGGGGCGCCGGGCCGCAGCGAGCGGCGGCAGAAGTCCTTGAGGTTGGCCAGGCCGCCGAGGGCGTCGAACGACTCGGTTCCCTGGTGCAGCCGCAGCAGGTGGTTCTTGCGCAGCGTCTGGGCCTTGATCTCCCAAACCACGTCGGCGCGAAGTGAACTGTGCCGGGCCAGGGACAACGCGAACGCCCCTTCGGCCTCGTAGCGGGTCAGGCCGCTGGAGGCGTCGAGCAGGCGCTGCAGGTCGGCGTCGGCCGGCCAGTCGCCGGGGCTGTCCATGGTCAGCTCGCGGGCGATCCGTTCGAGCTGCACGCGGTCGGGGAGCGGGTGCTCCAGGACGACGAAGAGTTTTTCCAGCTCGACGGGGATCTGCACGACCGGCGCGAGAACGACGAAGAAGACGCGCTGCTGCTTGCCGGCGACAAGCTGGGTGAAGAGGTGCTGCACGACCTCGGGGCTGCTGAGGAAGCGGTGGTAGTGGTGCAGCAGCACGAGGACGGTCTGCCCGTCCTGCGCAAGCGAGGCGGCGGCCCGCAGCGGCGCAAGCGGGTCACTAGAGCCCGCCGGCGCGGCCTGCCCGGCGACACGCAGCCCCTGGGCGACGTCCCAGCGGGCGACGTGCCACTGGCGCTGGCGTGCGTGCTGCAGGATCTCGCGCTCGGCCTCGTCGGGCTCCTGGGTCTGCACCCAGATGCCGGCGAAGGCGGCGTGGACGTAGGCGGTCAGTTGTTCGACCAAACGCATGGAAGCCTCCGAAAGAGGTGGATGGAAAACGAAAAGCCCCACGTGCCGAGCGAGTCGGCACGTGGGGCAACAGGAAGGGAACGGGGCGAGCTACTCCGCCTGCTGATGCTGCTCGACAGGCTCGGTGGCGTAGAACTCGACAGTCTTCCGCTCGGCGGTGGCGACGCCAAGGGCGTCCTCCAGAAAGCGGCTGGCCAGCACGCAGTCGCTGCCGACGTAACCGCGCGTCTGCACGGTCGTCTCGCCCTGCGGCGACACGACGACCTCGATCATGCGCTGCATGAAGGGTTCCTCAAAGGTTGAAGCAATGGGGAAGCAAAACGACGGAGGGCGATTCAGGTGTGCGTGAGGATCTGGAGCTGGATGCTGCCATCGTGCAGCGGCTGCTCGCTCACGGAGTAGCCCTTGCGGCGGGCTTCGATCAGCGTCTTCTCGACCGCGTAGGCCTGCAGCAGCCGATCAAGCTCCCGCTGCTCGCCCCAGCGGCCGCCATAATTGTCGAGGTGGACCGCGCCGGCCGCGAGGTCGACGACCACCGGGAACTGCCAGCCCGGCAGCCGCACCGCCAGCCCGGTGACGCTCGCGCTGAAGAGCGACACCGTCTCCTGCACCGGCGCCGCCAGGTCCAGCCGCCGGCACGCCGCCGCCAGCGCCTCCCCGTCTCGCACCTTCGTTTGCACCGTCACCACATGGCTCATGGATGGATCTCCTGGAAAAAACAGCGCAGCTCCGCAACTTCCCAACGTGGGAAACGGGGGAGATGCGCTTAAGTCGAAAGGAACCTCTTCCTTAGACACAAGGTTGCCTCGCCTCCGGCACGATGCCACGGATTCACGTCGGCCCGCTGGCCGTGAGCTCCGCCGCCAGCAGGTTGAGCGTGAGGTCACGGTCGACAGGGACGCTGCGCAGCCACTTGGCGAACTGGTGGACCATCAGCCCGGCGGCGATCGACGCGGTGTAGATCGTCGACCGCGCCGTGCATGGCCCGGAGTGGGCCTCCTCGGCGGGGAACAACGTGCGTCCGTAGTCGTCGTCGATCGCGGGAACCGGCGAGGCGAGCACGCGCACCACCTCGCCGTGCATGCGGCCGTCGAAGAAGCAGCTCGCCACGCCGCGCAGCGACTCCCAGAGCATCCTCCGCGCGGCGATGGTGTCGACGCAGCAGAAGACGGCTAGGTCGCAGTCCACCGCGAGCTGGTGGGCGGTCGAGCGCTTGAAGCGGTCGGGAACCGCCTCGGCGTGGATGGCCGGATGGATGCGCCGGCACAGGCTGGCGGTGGCGCTGACCTTGGTGCGCTTCAGGTTCTCGGGCCAGTAGCCCTGCCCCGCCAGGTTCTCGGGCTGGACCAGGTCGTCGTCGTGCAGGGTCAAGCGCGGCACGCCCAGGGCGGCGAGCTGCAGCGCCACCTGCCGGCCGATGGCGCCGACGCCGATGACGTGGGCGTGGCAGCGGGCCAGCCGGTCGGCGGGGACCAGCAGTCGCTGGCGGGCGTCACGCCCAGGGGTCGAAACGGCGGGATCGTTCATCGAAATCGTCCTCCTCGGGATGGGGAATGGGAAAGCCCTCGTCGTCGGTCGCCTGGGCGCGCGGCGGCCACCGCTCGGCCCAGAAGCCGTCCGGCAGAAGCGGGGGCGGAAACGGCAGCAGGTCGGCGCCGGGAACCGGGTTGATCGTGGCCGCGAACTCGGACCGCCACTGGGACACCATCGCCGACATCGAGAACGCGGGGTCCTGAACCACGCGCGCCCAGTCGGTCCAATCGACGGCGACCGGCAGCAGAAGCGACGCCCCGGGGCCGGCGTGGAACGACAGCCGTGCCAGCGTCCGCCCCTTCCGGCCCAGGATGAACATCACCCCCCACGGCGAGGCGCCGAACACGCGGGCGAACGTCAGCTCGTCGACGCCGCTCGGCCGCACCGACGCGCCGGGATGGGTGTGGATCCACAGGCGGAAGAACTGGTCCTGCGACAGTCCGGCATCGACGCACGTGTCGACGAAGTCGGCCACCGCGTCGTCGTCGAAGGCGACCGACGCGGGGCAGGACCGCTGGCGGACCGGCACGAAGTCGACGACGCGGAGCAGGTCGGCCGCGTCGGCGATGCCGAAGCCGCCGACCTCGGTGCCGCCGGCGTGGCAGAAGTACTGCAGCTTCAGCCAGGCGAGCGGAGCGAACACCAGCGCCCGGGCGGAGGCTGGATCAAAGCGCGCGATCATTCGTCTTCTCCTTCATGCATGGGATGGGTCTCGTGGATGTCGTCCTCCGCGCCGGTCGCAGCGCGGCAGTCCTCGCACTGCTTAGCGCCCTCGTCGAGTTCGGAGCTGGCGACCTCCGCCCCGCAGGCGGAACAGGTGCGCAGGCAGTTGGGGCAGCAGCGCAGCGAGGAGCGCGCCGACGCCACGAGCCGGCGGGCGCACCAGTGCGCCTCGCAGACGCCGCAGCGGCCCTGGCAGGTCTCGCACTCGCAGACGCCGCAGCATTCGCAGCGGGACGTGCATTCCCCGCAGACGTCGCGGCCGCAGCGGTCGCAGGCGCAGCGGTCGTCGGGGTCGAGCCGGCAGCCGCACGAGTCGCATGAAAAGCCCAGCCAGTCGGCCAGGGTCACGAAGGCGCTGTGCGGGTTGTAGTTCTCCAGGACGCTGCGGATCAATGCAAAGGCGTCGAAGAGCCGCCCCTCTCCAATCGCACGCTGCATGGCGGCCGTCGCGTCGCCGGCGCAAAGATGGCCGTCGCGCACGTGCGGATGCGGCACGTTGGGATTGGCCGCCGACGCCCGTCCCTCGTCCAGCGCGACGATCTCGAAGCAGTCGGCCTCACGGCCGTCAGCGATCCGCGGCCAATGCAGCCGCAGCGAGAAGGCGCCCAGGCTGGTCTTTTCGAGGACGATGGGGTCGGTCGCAACCGCCAGGAACAGCCTGGCCGCGTCGATGGTGATCGCCCCGAAATCGTCCTCCACCTGGTGCAGTTCCGCGAGCCATTCGCGAAGAGGGGGCGGCTGCGGCACGACCGGCTGGCATTGCTGCTTGGCGTTGTTCAAGACAAGCTCGACGGCGCGGATCGATCCGGGCAGCCGCTGGCATAAGCGGAGCATGGCGAGCCGCCAACCGCGAGCCTCGGCCTTGCCGATCTGGCGACGCAGCGCCGTGAGCTGGTCGAAGCGCGTGCTCGCTTCCATCCAAGGATCGCGAAGCGGCCGTCTCGGGGCGGCGACCCGTTGCTCGTGGGCGGCCTGGAGCCGGCGAGCGAGCCGCAGCCAGCCCGGTTTGAGCGGGGGCATAGGTTCTCCTCGATGAAAAAAGCCCTCCTGCCTCGACGAGGCGGGAGGGCTTTCGGAATTGGAAACGGGTTCAGGCCGCGCGGGCGGCCCCTTCGATCTTCGACGGGGTCATGCTGATCCGGTCGCCGTCGCGGAGCGCCTGCTCCGCCTCGACTGGCTGCCGGTTGACGCGGATGAGGTAGTCAGCCGGCTTGCGGCCCGGCAGCCGCTGCGCGAACAGCACGGCGACCGTGGTCCCATCCGGAACCTCGATGTGGTCCGCGAACCCGCCGCCGTCGTTGTTGATGAACAGGACACGCATGCAACACCTCCTCGAAAAATGGAACGGCTGCGAAGCGGCCACCGGGCCGCCTCGCGCTGGAGCCGAAGGCGCGATGGCTATCGCCTTCCTCCGCAGAACAATGACGCGAAATCGGCCGGAATTGAGGTGAAGGGCAGCCTGCTGCGGCGCGGAGGCGCGAAACCTGCCGCATCCATGCCACTGGTCTAACTCAGCTCTACAATCGCTGTTGGGAATTCAAG
>JAYSSW010000965.1:0-5994 GCA_043720335.1 Planctomycetia bacterium | reverse complement strand
TGCCAGTCGTCCTTGGATTGGGCGATGGTGCCGTCGGCGAACTTCAGCGGCGAACGGTAGCCGCCGAGCTTGCCGGCGAACTCCTGCGGGGGCTGGGCGAACGGCGCCAGCTTCTTCCACCGCTGCTCGGCGGTTGGCTGCTGCGCCGGCTGCTGCGCGTGGACGGCGGCGGCGGCCGGCACGACGGCCGCCAGCAGCCAGACCCACAGGCACGCTCGCCCTCGTTCACGGATCACGCGCTCGGTTCGCTGGTTCATGGCTGCTCCTTGAGTCTCTCCCCTTCGTGCAGCCACCGTAGAAGCGCCGACGAGATGTTGCAAGCAAATTCGCCGTCGCGCGGCGTCTCCGGCGTCTCCGCGTCCTTCGCGGACTGTCCGCCATACAACATCTGCAACCAAGGAGGTTTGCCATGGACCGATTTCGTTGGCTGATCGTCGGGCTGCTGGTTGCATCACCTGTCACCGCACGGGCGAACGAGAATTGGCCGCAGTTCCGCGGAACGGCGGCGCTGGGGATCTCCTCCGTGCCGCTGCCGGTGACGTGGGACCAGAAACGCAACGTCGCCTGGCAGGTCGAGGTGCCGGGGCACGGCTGGTCGTCGCCCGTCGTCTGGGGCGACAAGGTCTTCGTCACCGCCGTCCTCAACGACAAGACCCCCAAGCCGCAGAAGGGGCTGTACATCAACGACCTGTTCGGCAAGATCCCCGCCGGCGAGCACGTCTGGAAGCTCTACTGCTTCGACTTCGCCACCGGCAGGCTCGTCTGGGACAAGACCGTCCACCAGGGCGTCCCGGCCGGGCCGATCCATCTCAAGAACACCTACGCCTCCGAAACCTGCGCCACCGACGGCGTCCACGTCGTCGCCTGCTTCGGCAACCTCGGCATCTACGCCTTCGACTTCGCCACCGGCAAGGAGGCCTGGAAACTGCCCCTGCCCGCCCACAAGACCCGCATGGGCTGGGGAACCTCCGCGTCGCCCGTCATCCACAAGGACCGCGTCCTCTACGTCGGCGACAACGAGGACGCCTCCTATATGCTCTGCCTCGAAAAAGCGACCGGCAAGCAGCTCTGGAAGATCGACCGCCAGGAGAAGAGCAACTGGGGCACGCCGCTCGTCTGGGAGAACGCCCAGCGCACCGAGATCGTCGTCGCCGGCACGCCGCGCGTCCATGCTTATGATCTTGACGGCAAGCCGCTCTGGGAGTTCCGCGGCATGTCGTCGATCAGCATCCCGACGCCGTTCGCCACCAAAGACATGCTGTACGTCACGTCGGGCTACGTGCTCGACACGGTGAAGCCGCTCTACGCGATCAAGCCGGGGGCGAAGGGGGACATCTCGCTGAAGCCGAAGGAGACGTCGAACGACCATATTCTGTGGTGCCAGAAGCTGGCCGGGCCGTACCATCCGACGCCGGTGCTGCACGGCGGGTTCATCTATGTCTTGCTGGATCGCGGCTTCCTGTCGTGCTACGACGCCGCCACCGGCGAGAAGGTGTACGAGAGGGAGCGCATCGAAGCGGGCAGCGACAAGTTCACGTCCAGCCCGTGGGCGGCCGACGGCAAGATCTACTGCCTCAGCGAAGACGGCGAAACCTACGTCGTCAAAGCCGGCCCGAAGTTCGAGGTGCTTGGCAAGAGCAGCCTCCACGAAATGACCCTCGCCACCCCCGCCCTGGTGCGTGGCGACATCGTCCTCCGCACCGCGACCCGCCTGTACCGCATCAGCGCGAAGAAGGAGTGACGCGCAGCGTCATATAGCCCCCGGCTTGCTGGGGGTGACGCGCGACCCACGACGGTGGAATGCGACGTGATCGGCGACCGTATCACTCGACCCAAGCCTGTTCGACGAACGCGGATCGAACTTGCACCGCACCCCCGGCAAGCCGGGGGCTATATGGCTATCGCGAGCGCCACAGCCGCTGCGGCGTGATGCCGAGCGGCGCCAGCTTCGGCTCGATCTCGGTGAGAAATCGCTTGGCGTCGAGCGGGTAGCCGGCCGTCGGCGCGATGCCGGGAATCTGCTGCGCCCAGTAGGCGTTGAACTCGCCCATGAACAGCTCGCGCAGGTACTTGCTGACCATCGACGCCAGCGCGACGGGGAAGTGCTCCACGTCGGCCTTCGGCTGGAACTGCACGCGGATCGGCCGGTCCCAGCCCATCACCCGGTAGACGCTGCGCTGCCGGCCTTCCTCCTCCACCAGCGTGATGCCTTCGTCGAACGCTTCCTGCAGCAGCGCACTGTAGCGGTCGCGGCCGCCGTGCTTGTCGACGACGAAGCGCATCGGCTCGTCCGTGGTCGCTGCCATGCAGGCGCGGACCAGTTCGACCAGCCCCGTTTGCAGCACGGCTGCCTTGCTGTTCCACTTCTCGACGAGCGTGTTGAAACGCGGCGTGCAAACGACGACGCTGCGCACGAAGCCCCATTCGACGCCGGCGGCCGCGCACGCGGATTGCAGCGTCTCGCGTTTCGCCCGCCAATCGTCGCACGGCAGCGCGGTGGGGATCGCGGTCGTGCCGGTGAACCAGAACTCGCCGCGAAGTTCCGTCAGCCCGTCGGGCGAAAGCGAGCGCAGCAGCCCGTCGAGTGCGAGCGCGGTGTCAACGGGAACCAGCGCGGAAAGGACGCCGGCCTCCAGGCCGAGCAGGCCGCCGGGCGGGGCGTAGACCTGCTTCGAGTCGGCGACGAGAAGCCTGGCGTCGGCCCTGTCGCCTTGCCGGCGCACGGCGGGCTTGAGCAGTTCCCAGAGCGACGTTTCGGCGTGCTCGTCGGGGACGCGGCAGGCGACCAGCGTCATCACGAAAGGCCCCAGGTTCGGCCCGTAGCCCGCCTCGTCCAGCCCGACTTGCCACGCCATGCTTCCTCCGCGATAGGATAATCGCCATGAACGAGTTTCGCGTGCAGCGCCTCACTAACCCTGAGCGCAAGCGAGGGGATGCCTTGATGACACGCGGAGTCAGAATTCTCCGCCTGCATGGTTCGCTGCGATCCCCTCGCTTGCGCTCAGGGTTAGTGAGGCGCCTGCCACCTCTTCCCCGCTCCCTGGAGCCGCCATGCTGTCGGACAATCTCTTCCTGAAGATCATCAACCGCGAGATCCCGGCCCAGCTGGTCTACGAGGACGAGCAGTGCCTGGCCTTCCGCGACATCCGCCCGCAGGCGCCGACGCACGTGCTGATCATCCCGCGCAAGGTGATCGCGACGCACGCCGACCTGGCCGACGACGACCAGATGCTGATGGGGCACCTGCACCTGGTCGCGATGCGGCTGGCCAAGCAGCTCGGCCTCGACGACGGCTACCGCCTGGTCCTCAACTGCGACGACGCCGGCGGCCAAACCGTGCCCCACCTGCACCTGCACCTGCTCGGCGGCCGCGACCTGGCCTGGCCCCCGGGATGAGCGCGATGACGCGGCGCATCGATCTCGTGCTCCACCGCGCGACGGCCGCGAACCGCGCGCCGGCGCGAACCGCGCGCGGCGGTTCCGTGTCTTTCTTCCAGGGGAACGGGACGCCGGAAAATCTTCGCCGACCCCTTGACCTGTGCGCGTAGAATGCATCGCCTGCGCAAGCGTGATTCACTCGCGCGAGCCGCTTAAAGCACGCCGATCGCGCATCGCGTTTCCCCCACGACCCACCATCGCGTCGACACGCCTGGGCCAACCTGGCCACGGGTTTTTCACGTTTCCATCCCACCGGGCGAAGATTCAGGGAGCACTATGGACACCATGTGGAGTTTCATGGCGGGCGGGGCGGCGCTCGGCGTCATCGCGAGCCTGTGGGGACGCATCAAGGACTACGCCTGGCGCTTCGTCAGCCTGTTCATCCAGCAGGTCGAGATCTCGACCGACTGCGCCCACAACGCCGTCGTCGCCCACCTCATCGCCCACTACGCGCGCTCGCGCATGTACGACCGCATGTACGGCGCCTGGTACGAGCACCAGCGCGACGGCCGCTACGGGCTCGTCTCCTACGAGGTGTACGGCGCCCGCTCGGTCGTCTTCTGGAAGGGGTGGACCCCGTTCCTGTTCAGCAACGCCGTCGAGAACAAGGCCAAGACGACCACCGGCCAGAACCAGACGGCGGAGCACCACGGCGGCACCAAGGTCTTCTCGACCATCACCTTCCTGCGCGGCTCGCTCGACCTCGAAGCCATCCTCAACGCGGCGTGCCTGCAGAGCAACCAGCTGTCGTGGCAGGCCGAGTCGAGCGAGGAGCAGCGCAAGAACCGCTTCGTCATCCACTACGTCCCCAAGCGCGAGAGCGAGAACGAGGACTGGGGCCACAGCAGCAACGGCCTGGCGTGGTACCAGCAGGGGATGTACCGCCTGCTGTCGCACACGCCGGACCAGCTCGGCAAGGCGCCGCTGCACAAGGGCAAGGCGCTCGACACGCTGATCTTCCCGCAGCGCGTCAAGGGGCTGACCCACGAGATCGAGCTGTGGCGCAGCAGCCGCGACTGGTACCGCGACAAGGGCATCGCCTGGAAGCGCGGCTGGCTGCTGTACGGCCCGCCGGGCACGGGCAAGACCGCCCTGGCCCGCGCCTTCGCCGAAGACCTGAACATGCCGATCTACGTCTTCAACCTCGCCGAGATGTCGAACAGCGAACTCATCAAGGCGTGGGCCGAGATGCAGGTCAACCTGCCGTGCATCGCGCTGATCGAGGACATCGACAACGTCTTCCACGGCCGCGAGAACGTGGCGCGGAAGAACTCGATGCTGCCGTTCCTGATGGCGTCGAAAAAGAAGGACGAGGGGGGCGACGACTCGAACCGGCCCTCGCTGACGCCGCTGACGTTCGACTGCCTGCTGAACTGCCTGGACGGCGTGGAGCGGTCGGACGGCATCTTCACGATCATCACGACGAACGACATCGCGAAGGTCGACCCCGCGCTGGGCCAGCCGCGCAGGCTGCCGGACGGGTCGGTGGAGTTCATCTCGACGCGGCCGGGGCGAATCGACAAGGCGGTCGAGCTGACGTACATGGAGCCGGCCGACAAGAAGACGATGGCGTCGCGCATCCTGGAGGACTACCCGGCGGAGCACGCGAAGATGCTGGAGTTCATCGACAGATTCGCCGACCTTCAGGAGACGCCGGCGCAGTTCCAGGAGCGGTGCGGCCAGATCGCGCTGGCGTGCTTCTGGAAGGAGAAGCAGGAGCTGGCCGCTGCGGCATTGGCGCTGACGCGGACGGCCCAGGACAGCGACCCCGAGATCGGCGTCTACGCGCTGCCCGACGAGTCGGAGAGCGATCTGGTGCTGTCGAAGTTTTGACAAACCACCTCAAGCCCGCTGCCGTCTGAGGCGGCGGGGTCAGCCGCGTGCGTCGACCCCGCCGCCTAACGGCAGCGAGCTTGACGGGTCGCACCTTGCCTCCCTCCCCGGAACGCGATAGAGTGCGCGAATGAAGAGCGTGTCGCGATTCGAGTCGAATCTTCTGTCCCTGCTGCGCTGCCTGTTCGGCAGGTCGCCGGTCGAGCAGGGACTTGCGCTGCTGGCGAAGCCGACGCCCCGGCCGAACTGCCTGAGCGCCGACGCCGTCGCGCTCGTCCAAGATTCACTCGCCAAAGGAATGGTCGGCTGGCTCGGCCGGCTCGGCATGCCGTGCGAACGGCACCTCCGTGCGGGCGCCATCGCCGATGGCAGGCTTTGGCAGCGCACGCCCCCCGAAGACCTCGGCCTCGCCTTCTCGCCGCTCTCCCTCGAATTTTTGTTGCAATGGCTCTCCAACGACTGGAAGCCTGTCGCAACCAACCTCGACGACGCCACCGTCGGCGACCGGCTGCTGTTCTGCCTGGCCCACGACCGCTTCCGCGACCTCGACGTGGGGGGCGTGCTGCGCGAGAAATGGCCGCTGCTGCACCGCGACGGCCTGTGCCGGCTGATGTTCCTCGACGAGCTGCGCGACACCGACCAGCGCCAAACGACCATCCAGTGGCACGTCTGGACCAGCGGCGCCGGCGCGTGCGTGATCGAGGCGATGCAGGAAACCTTGGC
>JAYSSW010000964.1:0-12819 GCA_043720335.1 Planctomycetia bacterium | reverse complement strand
TGGGTAAACACTTCCCAGGGACGGCTGTCCCTGGGCTTTCGTGGCGATTGCTATTTCTGCGGACCGCGCGAACGCAGCACCAGCGACTCCGGGGCGATCAGCGTCGGAGCCGGCGGCGCCGCCTTCGAGCAGCCGCAGCCGCCCGAGCAGCCGGTTTTCTGGCTCGCGCGCCACGAACGCACGCCGAGCAGCGCGAGGTAGCCGACGGCGGCGGTGACCAGAGCCAGCGAAGCGAAGAGCTGCCAATCCACGGAAGCACCTCTCACAGGAACAGCCGGCCGATCTGGTAGGTCGCCAGGGCGCCGAGGTAGGCCAGCACGGACATGTAGACGAAGGTGAACGCCGGCCAGCGCCAGCTGTTGGTTTCGCGCTTGATCGCGACCAGCGTTGAGACGCACTGGCAGCACAGCGCGAAGAAGACCATCACCGACAGCGCGACCGGCACGTTGAAAACTTTGCGGCCCTGCCGATCCCACGTCGCATCCTGCAAGGACGAGCCGAGCGAGGAAAGATACTCCGAGTCGCCCACGTCGCCTTCGCCCTGGCCAAACAGGATGCCGAGGGTGCCGACCATGACCTCGCGGGCGGGGAAGCTCGCGACGGCGGCGACGCCGATGCGCCAGTCCCAGCCGAGCGGCCTCACCGCAGGCTCCATCCATTTGCCGAACCGGCCAAGCCAGGTGCGCCCCTTCCATTCGCTTTCGAGGTCGTGGAGCGTCTTCCGCGTCGGCTCGACTTCCTCCTCCAGCTTCTTGCGTCGCGATTCGAGTACTTCCTTATCCGCGCCCGGCGCAGTGTCCTTCAACGCCTCGTCGATCTTTTCCAGTTCCTGCAACGGCTCCTCGATCGACTCCGCCAGGGCGGCGATGCGCACGTCGTAGCTGCGGCCTTCGTCGTCGCCGCTGGGGAAGTAGAGCAGCGCCCAGACGACGATCATGGTCGCCAGGATCATCGTGCCGGCTCGGCGCAGGAACATCCAGCCGCTTCCCAAAGCTCGCCGCGTGACGAGCCGCAGCGACGGCAGCTTGTAGAGCGGCATCTCCAGCACGAAGGGCGGCGTCTCGCCCCGCAGCAGCGTGCTCTTCAGCAGGTACGCGACGAGCGGCGCGACGATCAAGCCAAGCAGGTACAGGGCGAACAACGTCAGACCGGGGAGCCACCAAGCGAGGGTGCGCCAGGTCGCGTCGGGTCCAGGCTTCAGGAACGTGGCGATGAGCAGCGTGTAGACCGGCAGGCGGGCGGAGCAGCTCATCAGCGGCGCGACAAGGATGGTCGCCAGGCGGTCGCGCGGGTTCTCGATGACGCGCGCCGACATGATGCCAGGGACGGCGCAGGCCATCGACGACAGCAGCGGGATGAACGACTTGCCGTTCAGGCCGGCGCGTGACATCAGCCGGTCCATGAGGTACGCCGCCCGCGCCATGTAGCCGCAGTCCTCGAGGACGGCGATGAAGGCGAACAGGATGACGATTTGCGGCAGGAAAACGACGACGCTGCCGACCCCTTTGATGACGCCGGACACGAGCAGGCTGCGCAGTGGCCCAGGCTCCATCGCCCCTTGCACGAGCTCGGCCAGGACGTTCTGCCCAGCTTTAATGGCGTCCATGAGCGGGCCGGCCCAGGTGAAGATCGACTGGAAGACGAGGAACATCACGCCGAGGAAGATCAGCGTGCCCCAGATTTTGTGGGTGAGGAACCGGTCGAGCGTGTCGGTCCAGGTGACGAGCCGTTGCGCCGGACGCTGCACGCACGGCGTGACGGCGGCGCGGATCCAGGCGTAGCGCGTGCGCGCTTCGATGGCGGGAACCGTGCAGCCAGCCTGAGCGAGCCGAGATCGAGCCGCAACGACGGCGTCCTTCAGAGCAACGCCATGCCGCGCTGCGAGGGTCGATTCCGCTTGGCCTCCGACGTCGAGCAACAACCGTCGAACCAGGAACGTCGGCTCGTTCGGGGCGAGCCGTTCGAGTTCGACGACTTCCTTCTCGAAAGCGGCGGGAAACGCGGGCGGTTGGCAGGCGTGCGGCGCGTCGAGCGCCTTGCGGATCGCCTGGTGCAGTTCGGGGATTCCCTTGCCGTGGTTCGCCTGGATCGGCACGACGGGGACGCCGAGGTTCGCGGAGAGTTTTTCCGCGTCGATCTTCAGCCCCTGCCCCGTGGCCACGTCGATCATGTTGAGGGCGAGGATGACGGGAACCTGGGCTTCGAGCACCTGCGTCATCAGGTAGAGGTTGCGTTCGAGGTTGGACGCGTCGACGATGGCGACGATCAGGTCGGGGCGCGGCTCGCCCGCTTTTTGGCCGAGGATCAGCTCGACGGCGACCATCTCGTCGGGGCTGCGCGGGGCGAGGCTGTAGGTGCCGGGCAGGTCGATGAGATCGATCGGCGCGCCGGGGAAGCGGAGGCGGCCCTTCTTGACCTCGACCGTGACGCCGGGGTAGTTGCCGACGTGCTGGTGGAGGCCGGTGAGCGCATTGAACAGCGTGGTCTTGCCGGTGTTGGGATTGCCGACGAAAGCAACGGTGGGGATGCGCGCGTGGGTCATGGAGCGGACAAGCCAGGGGTGATCGTTCAGGGGAGAGGCTTCACGAGGATGCGGCAGGCTTCGGAGCGGCGCAGGCTGAGGCGGTAGTCGCGCAGCAGGATCTCCATCGGGTCGCCGAGCGGGGCGAAGCCGAGGACTTCGATGATCTCGCCTTCGAGCAGGCCCATTTCGAGGAGGCGTTGGAGGATGGCGTCGTTCCCTTCGATCGCTTCGACGACGGCGCGTTGGCCAGGGACAAGCTGATCGAGGGAGGGCATCGCGGATTCCGAAAAATGGGTCGGCTTGGCGAGAAGCAATCTCAAAAGCGGACAGATCAGGCGCGGACGGGACGGACGAGGATCTGCATGGTGCACTCGCCGCGCAGCGACAGCCGACACTCGCCGACCTGGAGCAGACACGGGCTGCCGGTCTGCAGCACCCGCAGTCGGCAGCCGATGCGCAGGCCAAGTTCCGCAAGTCGGCTGACCCAAGTCGGCTCGCCGGTGACTTCGGCGATGTCGGCCTGGTCGCCAACGTTGAGCAAATCAAGCGGTAGAAGCTCGTGGGACAAGTTCGCACCCAGCAACGGCGTCTTTTTGAGATTTCGTCTCAATAGATACTAAGACTTCGTCGCGGCAGTGTCAAGTATTTCAAAAGGCTAACCGCAGAGACGCAGAGGCGCAGAGGAAAAGGCAGAGAAAAGGCAGAGGGAGAGAGTAGAAAAGTGTGACCACCAAGCCCCAGGATGAGCGAAGCGATTCCTGGGGGTGAATCGTCGCGCGGTTCGACCCCCACCAATCGCGTTGCTCATGGTGGGGCTTGTTGGTCCCACTTCCCTTAACTCTCTCTTTGCCTTTCCTCTGCGCCTCTGCGGTTAGTTCTTGCCTACTTCGCAGCCAGCGGGACGCAGATGATCTCGTCGTCGTTGCGGGCGAAGATCGCGCGGTTGGCGAACGCGGGGTGCGACCACAGCACGCGGCGGCCCGCCGGGCCGGCCATCGTGTTCGTCGGCGCCAGCAGGTTCACGCGGTCGATCTCCTCGTACTTCTCCGGCGACAGCTTGGCGATGATGAGGTCGCCCAGCTCGTTGAAGAGGAAATAGCGGTCGCCGTTCTCGATGAGGAACGCGTGCGCCCAGCGGACCGGTTCCTTGGTCGTGGCGGCCTGGGTAGACCAGACGCGCTTGCCGGTCTTCAGGTCGATGCAGCGCAGCTCGCCGTAGGAGCAGACGCCGTAGATGTGGCCGCCTTTGATGAAGGGCGTGCTCATGACGCAGTGCAGGCCTTCGGTGTCCTCGGGGAGTTCGCTGCGGCCCTTCACGCGCCAGGCGATGTCGGGTTGCTTGTCGCCGTGCGTGTTGAGCAGCAGGCTGCCGTTGTAGAAGTTGGTGAAGTAGAGTTGGTCGCCGACCTGGCGCGGCGTGGGGATCGTCATGCCGGCCTTGACCGACTTGAGCTCGCCGTAGGCCTGCGTCCAGATCAGCATGCCGGTGACGGGGTCGAGCGAGTTGACCGATTCGGGATGCCAAACGATGAGCTGGCGCTTGCCGCCGATCTCGTAGATCATCGGCGGCGCGTAGCCCGGCTCCTTGGCGGAGAGGTTCTTCCAGATCTCAGCGCCGGTGTCCTTGTCGAAGGCGACCGCGACGGAACCCTGGCCGCCGACGAGGCAGATGAGCCGGTTGCCGTCGACAAGCGGGTGGCCTGAGAAGCCCCAGAACGGGACGTTCTTCGTGTATTCCTCGATGAGCTTCTTCGACCAGACGACCTTGCCCGAATCGGCGTCGAGGCAGAAGAGGTCGCCCATCGCGCCGACGGCGTAGACCTTGCCGCCCGACACGACCGGCGTGGTGCGCGGGCCGGAGGCGTAGCTGATCTGGTAGGCGCAGTCGTACTCGTGCTTCCAGAGGATCGTGCCGTCGGCTTCGCTGAGGCAGAGGATGCGTTCCTTGCCGCCGACTTTCGACTTGGCGTCGAACGGGCTTTTCGGGTTGTTGACCCCCTTGGCGAGCAGGCGGTCGGTGATGTAGACCTTGCCGCCCGCGACGGCGGGGCCGGAGTAGCCTTCGCCGATCTTGGTGCGCCAGCGCGGCTTCAGGCCTTCCTTGGGGAACTTCTCCAGGATGCCGTCCTCGCGCCAAACGCCGTCGCGCTGCGGGCCGAGCCATTGGGGCCAATCGTCGGCGCGGACGCCTGCCACGCCAAGGGTCAGAACGCCCAGGATCGCGGCCAAAAGCGGGCGCTGGATGTGTCGCTGCATGGAAGAAGTCTCCGAGTGCGTTGAGCGCGTCCCAAAGGTTGGAACACAGGTGTCACTATAGACGCACGCGGAGCGAAAGACATTGAACGGGCGGGCGGAATTGACGCGAAACGGTCGTCCGTTTAGCCGTTCGCCTACGGCGAACGCGGGACCAAGCGGGACCAAGCGACGATGTGCGATGATTTCGCGGCGTGACGATGCGCCCGCGTTCGCCGTAGGCGAACGGCTAAACTCAGAGCGGCGACACTCAGTTCAGCTCGCGCAGCAGCAGGTCGAAGTCCCCCTGCGAGATGCGCAGGTGGAAGGTTTCGGGATGGTCCGCGTCCTGGCGCAGCGACACGACCTTGGAGCGGACCGCGAGCCGGTCGAAGGCCTGCAGGTCGCCGAGCTGGAACTGAGCGGTCGACAAAACCAGCACCTCGGCCATCGTCGCCCGGCCGACGCGCTCGCGGTAGAAGATCAGCTTGGGCACGCGGCGGCCCTTGAACTCGACCACTTCCAGCGACTGCAGGTACGAATAGTCGTACTCGCGCGGGGCCGCCATCGTGAGCCGATGCTCGCGGAACCACGCCTCGACCGCTTCAGGCGTCGCGTGCTGTTCGCCGCGATCAGCGATGCTGGTGATGTCGTCGATGCTCAAACGCGGGCTGGGCCAGAACGCCCAGGCGCCCCCCATGCCGAGCGCGAGCAGAAAGCAAGCCGCCGCCGCCATCCACGAGCGCGGAATGCGGCGAGGCTGCAGCGCGAGCTTGCTGAGGATCCTCTGTTTCAAGCCGACCGGAACCACCACGTCGCGCAGCGCCTTGCCGAGATGCTCGTCGAGCCGGCTTTCACGCTGGAGCCAGGCGGCGCAGGTGGGGCATTTCTCCAGATGCGAGCGCAGGGCGGCCTGGGCGTCGGCGTCGAGCTGGTCGGCGCCGGCGGCGAGCAGGAATGGGAGCTGGCTTCGAACGTCCTGGCACTGCATCACATCACCTCCCCCTGGCTGGCGCCGTCCCTCAGCAGAGGGAGCAGCTTCCGCCTGAGAAACGCCTTGGCACGAGCCAGGCGCGACATCACCGTTCCCAGGGGCACCTGCATCTGTTCCGCGATGTCCTTGTAGCTGAAATCTTCAAAATAGTAGAGCACGACGGGGGTCCGGAAGGCCTCGGGCAGCTCGCTCAACGCCTGCTGCAGCTGGGCTGGCTCGACTTCAGGCAGCGTCTCGGGCAGCCGCTCCGGCAGTTCGTCGAGGAAATCGACCGGGACGAGGTTCTCCTGCTTCGATTGGCGCACCCGATGGAGATACACGTTTCGCAGGATCGTGAACAGCCAGGCTTTCGCCCGGTCCCAGTCACGCAACTGGTGCAGCTTGACCTGGGCTTGACAGAACGCTTCCTGGGCCAGGTCCTCCGCTTCCGACGAGGCGCCCGACAAGCGGAAGGCGTAGCGGTACAGGGCTGCGTAATGGGCCTCCACCAGCTCATCGACCTTGCGGTTGGTGCCTCCGAGCCACGCCATGCGCCGGACTCCCTCATGTCAGAAAGATGCAGTTCGACTGATTTTATTCCCAGAAAGCGAGTTGCGCAGCCTTCGTGAAAGATCGCGGTGGAGGTTTCCAGCACGGCAGCGGTCATCGACCGCCTTAACACGCCGCGTTTGCCGCACTTTTTTCACGCAGTTCTCGTGCATGCGGATCGGCGAAATGCATCGAAGGGAAACGATTCTTGGTTGTCATCCACTTTTCCGGGAATAATCTAAAGTTGCTCGCATCTATCCTCTGTGAATGGAACGTTGGGGGTGGATCCCAACGACATCGGCAAGAAGCTGTTTTCGCGTTTCTCCGTATCGAGAGGTTGCTGTCTCATGAAGAAGTTGCTTGGTTTGTTCGTGTGCGTTGGCCTGTTCGCCGTCCTGACCATGGGCACCACGGGTTGTGGCAAGAAGGACGACAAGGTGAAGGACGGCGCGAAGGAAAAGGTCAAGGACACGGTGAAGGAAAAGGTCACGGACACGGTGAAGGAAAAGGTCACGGACACCGTGAAGGAAAAGGTCACGGACTCCGTGAAGGAAAAGGCCATTCCCAAGACCGACGACAAGATTGTCCCCAAGGTCGATGACAAGATCGTCCCCAAGGTTGACGACAAGACGGTCCCCAAGGTCGACGACAAGACGGTCCCCAAGGTCGACGACAAGACCGTCCCCAAGACCGACGGCAAGGTCGTCGAAGAGAAGAAGACCGAAGAGAAGAAGGTCGACGGCAAGACCGTTGAGAAGAAGACCGAAGAGAAGAAGACCGAAGAGAAGAAGTCGACCCGCCTCGAAATCCCGCAGATCCGTCAGTACGCCACGCTCCCGATGATGGCTCGCCAGACGGCTTCTGTCAGCGTCCGCCAGGCGATCCTCGCTTCCAATCGCTCCGCTCTCGTTGGCTAATTCCAGCCGCATCGATTGTTTCCGATCGCGCTTCCCGCAGCGTGTTGCGGGAGGCTTGTTTCCGCTGAAGTTCATTCTCCTCGAAAGGACGGTTCCCCGTGAAGAAGTTCGTTGCCCTGCTCCTCGTCGCCGCCATGTTCAGCACCCTCACCATCGGCCTGACCGGCTGCGGCGACTCCAAGAAGACCGAGATCAAGAAGACCGAAGAGAAGACTGTTGACGGCAAAACCGAGAAGAAGACGGAAGAGAAGAAGACCGGCGGTTGATCTTTGGTTCTTGATGCTTCTACTGGAAGAGCCGACGGGTCGAACCTGTCGGCTCTTTCTCATTCCCGACCTTTTCTGGAAAGGCGCACCGAGATGGCACGCTGGATCTCCCTCGCATTGGCACTGATGCTGGCCGGCCTGGTCGCGGGCTGTGGCGACAACCTGGAGAAAGGCGCCAACAAGGACAAGGACAAGCCGAAACCCGAAGCGGCGAAGTAGTTTTGTCCGAGCCTGGGCGCCGAGCGAAGGATCCGATGATCCTCTCAAGGAACTGCCTTCCGGCGTCTTGTGGGGTAAGCTGCCGAGCTTGCCCGAATGCTTGAGCAAGCTCGGCGGCTTGCTCCACAACACGTGTGTTGACCGTTCCTTCCCGTGGTCACGCCGCCCAGCGGCGTTCAAGGTTCGCTCGGCGCTCAGGATCGGACAATCATCCGCCCCTGACGGGACGGTTCACTTCGGCTTGGCGTCGTCCTCGTTGCGCTGGTAGATCGGCAGGAAGCGGTACTCGACCGTCAGCGCCAGCACCGCCATCGACGTGGCGTAGCTGGGGCTGAAGCCTTCGTTGCCGATCCAACAGCCGTTGCGCTGCTGGTTGTCGAAAAGGGCCTTGTGCAGGCCGGGGCGGAACGTCTGCCAATAGTTGCCCCCCAGCTGGAACATCGCCTGCGACACGTAGTACGACGTGTAGAAGAAATGCTCGTCGTTCCAACGCAGCGGGTTCCGCAGCAGATGGCCCCCGGCATGCAGCGCGTCCTGGCTGCGGTGCCTGCCCTTCCCCGCCAGCTCCATCGCGACGATGGCCGTGCCGGTGCAGGCGCTGGTCAGCCGCGCGCCGGGCTGGTAGCCGTAGCCCCCGGAGCGCGGCTCGCGGCAGCGCTGGACGTACTCCAGCGCCATGTCGATGCGCTCGGCCGGCACGTCGCAGCCGACGTTCTTCGCCGCCCGCAGCGCCAGGATCTGCCAGCCGGTCACGCTCAGGTCGGCGTCGTTGCTCTCGACGCGGTAGCGCCAGCCGCCCCGGTGCGTGCCCTGCTCCGTCCGCTGCGCTTGCAGGATCAGCTTGACCGCCTTCTCCAGCTTCGGCTTGAGCGACTTCGCCGTGGCCGCGTCGACCATGCCGACGACCTCGCACAGCATCAGCGTGCAGACGCCGTGCTGGTACATCTCCTGCCACTGGTCCGACGCGAACAGCCCGTTCGGCTGCTGCTGGGCCAGCACCCAGCGGATCCCCTTGTCGACGTTCGCCTGGTACGGCCCCTCGCCGGGCACATGGCCGGCCGACAGGAACGCCATCACCGCAAGCCCGCTGATGGCGGGATGCTTCTGGTTGAACGCCGACCACGCCCCGTCCGCCTCCTGCATGCCCGCCAGGAATGAAAGCGCCTTGTCAACGCGGTCGGCGACGCGGTCCTTCTCGGCGTCCTGCGCGAAGATCGTCGAAGGAAGCAGCAAAACAACCAACGCAAGCCGACGCATGGCACGCCCCCCGGATCAGCGTTTCGGTTCGACGCGGCCCGGCGTGGCCGCCAACTGCTCGAAGTAGCGTTGGATAACCGTGGCGTACTCGTCGCCATAGCGCGAGCGCAGGTCCTGCATCACGCGCGTCTTCACCTCGCCGGGCAGTTCGCCCCACGACTTCGCGCCGTGCGCGGCCAGCAACGGCTGCAGCGGGACGGCGCTTGGCGGGCCAGACCCGGGGCCGGCCTGGGCGCTCGGCTGGTCGGGCGACACCGGACGCGGCACGTTGCGCTGCGTCTGCTGCTTCGCCTGCGCCGCCAGCTTCGCCAGCGACTTGCCCGCCTGCTGCGTCGCCTTCGCGGCTTGCTGGGGCTGCGCGTCCATCGCCTTCTGCGCCATCTTCACGTCGCGCTCGGCGTCCTTGAACAATTGCGCGGTGCCCGCGTCGCCATCGCCCCCCTTCTTGTCCTTCGGCATGCCTTCGAGCTTCTTCGCGGCGATCTCCAACTGCTCCTGCGCTTTGGCGTCCATCGCCTTGGCCTGCTCCTTGTCCCCCTTCTTCTCCAGCTCCTCGGCCGCCTGCTTGAGCTTCTGCGCTTCCATCACGCTCGCCGCCGCTTCCTTGGCCATCGCTTTTTCCTTCTCGGAGCCTGCCTGCTGCGACAGCTTCGCCAGCTCCGACGCCAGCTCCTCCAGCTTCTCCTTCTCCTCCCCTGGCGCACCGCCAGCGCCGCCCGATTTCTTCGCCTCGGCGAGCAAACGCTCGGCTGCCTCGCGCAGCTCCGTCTGCTCCTTGGCGAACCCGGCGATGCGTTCGACCTTCTGCCGATTCGCGGGGTCTTTGACGAGCGCGGGATTCGGCTTGGCCGACGCGGGGACGAGCCGGGCGAGGTTTTCGAGCTGCTGCTCGGCCTGCTCCATCTTGGCGTGCGCCGGCAGCGTGTCGCGGGCGCCGAGCCGGTCGCTGGCCTCCTTTGCGTCGGTGCCGGCGGCCTGATGCAGCGAATGCAGCGTCGCGTTGGCACGGTCGATGGGCAGCTTCGCGACCTCGTCGGCGAGCGACTGCTGCCGCTTGTGCAGTTCCTGCAACCGTTGTTTCAGCATCGGCTCGTCAAGCTGCGCGAGCTGCTCGCCGAGTTTTTCCAGGTCTTCACGCAGTTCCTTCTGATGCCGGGCCAGCCTCGCCGTCGCTTCACGAACATCGCCCGCATCGGCGATTCCTGCCGACTGGTTCGACCAGCTTTGAAGCGTTTTCTCTGTTTCACGCTGTCGCTGCACGGCCAACGGCACGTCGCCTTGCTCCAGTGATTGCGACGCCTGCTTCGCTTCGTCGAGTTTCGGCCCGGTCTGCTCCTTCGCGAAACCCTGGGCACGTTTCGCAAGGTCGGCCTGGCGCTTCGCCAGCTCCTCCAGCGGGCCGGCCTGGTCCTTGCGCATCTGCTCCCGCTGTTTCGCCTGCATGCGCTGCTGCTCGACCATCTCCTTCGCCTGCTCGGCCAGCTTCGACGGATCAGCCGCTTCCTTCTCCGCGAGCGCGTCGCGCAGCATGCGGCTGTGCTCGCGCAACTTCTGCAACTGCTCGGCGATCTTCGCCTGCTCGCCACGCAGTTCCGCCAGCTCAGGCTCGGTCAACTTCGCGGCCTGCAACTGCTTCGCGAGGTCGTTCTGGCGCTTGGCCAACTTCTCGATCTGGAACTGGTCGAGCCGGTCCTGCGCGAGCCGTTGGTTCATCTCCTTGAGCTTGTCGAGCTTCTGCCTCGCCTGCTCGACGGCCAGCTCGGCGGCCTGGGCGTCCTTCTCGCGCGCTTCCATCGCGCGGTCCTTGCTGGCGAGCTGTTCGAGCGCGGCCGCGCTGCGCTGCATCTCCGCCTGGGCGATGTTCCAGAAATGTTCCGCGAGCGGCGCCAGCTCCGGCGACTCGGCCAGCTTCCGGCCCTCGTCGAGCAGGTCCTGCACGATGTCGCGGTTCTGCTTCTGCACTTCCGCCATCGCCCGCTGTTGCTCGGCTGTCACCGCCGGCTGCTGGTGCGTGTCGCGGCGGATCTTCTCGATGCGCTGCTGCTCCTGGAGCAGCTTCCGCTGGATCTCCGCGATCTTCTGCTGCACCTCGTTGCTCTGGGCGAGAATCTCCTTCTCGCGCAGCGGCTGCGAGCCTGCGTCGACCACGCACTCGATCCATGCGTCGCCCGTCGCGGAAGCCGGCTCAAGGACGGACTGCGGCGACAGGTCGCTCGCGGGATGACGCTCCCCGTTCGGGTCGCGCAACTGCCCCTTGGCGAGCTGGCGGTTGTCGAACGCCCGCAACCGAAATCGCAGCCGATCCCCCGACTTCAACGTGCGCGGCAGCGGCGGCTCGCCGTCGATCTTCAACTCGCGCTTGCCCGCCGCGTCCAGCCAGGGAACCGTCAACGCCGGCCCGTCGTTGACACGGAACTCGACCTCGACGCGCGACAAGCCTTCGTCGTCCTCGACGGCCGTCTGCACGCGCAGCACGTCGTCGGGGCGGATCACCGTTTCCTTGCTGCCGGGGCTGGCGCCGCTCACCCGCAGCAGCTCGCGGAAGCGGGGCGGCTGATCGTCCCGCACGCGCAGGCTCGGCAGCGGCAGCGTGAACGCGAAGCCATGTTCGTCGATAGCGTGCAGCGTGCCTTTCATTTCGCCCGACTGCGTCGCGAGCCAGGCGAACGTCATCGCAACGGAAGCCGTTGGCGATGAAATCTCGCGCGATCCATCGCCGTCCGATTTCAACACCACCTTCGCCTGCTTGACCGACCGATTCAACGCGACGACGAACTCCGCCTGGCTGTAGCGAAGCAGCGTGTCCGACCCCTCCTTCGTGATCGCAGGCAGATACGGCGGCGGCGTCGCTCTCACCTTGGGTGCTTGAGCGAAGGCAAGCGGTTCGACGGCCTGCAAACGATAGACACCACTTGCGTGCCGCCCCGCGAGTATCTCATAGTCCGTGTCGCTCGCCAGGTTCGGCAGCGTGGTTTGGAACACGCCCGGTTCGACCGCGTCCAACTCGATCGTGACGCCGTCTCTCACCAGCACACACGTCGCTGGCATCGACCCTTCGCCTGCTCGTTGTTTCATCTTTACGCGGATGTCGACGGGCTGCCCCTGGAGGACGGGACCACTCCCCGGCGTCACATGAAACGCGAACGCGGTGTCGGCGGCGAACCACGAAGTGAACAGGCGCCGCTGAAAATCGCCGAACCCAGGCGCCAGTGCGACCAACAGGCCGAAGCTCGCCAGGGCCGCGACCGTTGGCAGCCAGCGCTTGCGGCTCGACGACTCGGCTTCGATCCGCCTCCAATCGACGCGGTCGATCTCCGCCGCCGTCTGCTCCGCAAGCAGTGGCAGCAGCGCCGTCGCGTTGCCGCTTTCGTTGAGCGAAACGAGGCTGACCAGTCGCTCGGCCAGCGGCGGGTGTTTCTGTTCCAGCAAGCTGGCAAGCACGAGCGGCGACGGACGATGAAGCAGATGCCGCCAAACAAATACGCCGATGACGCAAGCCGAGATCGCGGCGATCAGGGCAAGCACGATGCGAAGGTCGCGTTCTTCGAGGTTCGTCGAAAGTGAAAAAAGGAACGCCAGCGCGAGACCGCCGCCCAACGCGAACATGAGCCCGTTCAGCCAACGAAACGCCTGTTGCCGAAAGAGTCGGCGGTCGAGGCGTTGCAGCGCGGCGCGCACGGCGGACGGTAGCGGATCGGCGTTCAACGTGGCACGCGGGGGGTGGATGGTGGCGGCGTGGCGAGACGTTCGATTCTACCCCGCAGCCCCGTGCGCGTGCAAGCGGCGAACCAGCGATTGCACGCGGAAAAGAAAGAAGGGGCGTTTCGGAGGCAGCCTCCTGAAAACGCCCCTTCGCGCCTGGGTTGGCGGCTTCTTCGATGC
>JAYSSW010000963.1:0-2851 GCA_043720335.1 Planctomycetia bacterium | reverse complement strand
CCGGCGGGCCAGCGCCTGCCACGCCGGCCCCCCTTTGGCCGCGTCCCAGCGCACAGCGACATGCACCGGAACCCCGGAAGCGGCGTGCGACGCCCGGTACCAGTCGACGCCGTCGAGGCTGGCGAGGTTCTCCACGAGACGGTACGGGCCGATTTCCATGCTTCACATGCGAGAGGGGTGGCTTGGTCAAGAGCAGTCGGATGCTCACCCCATTCTAGCCCGCGTTCGCGCGATACGCGAACCGGCGAAATGGGATGGCGTCCACGAAGGCTACGGAGCAGGGTGGGTGAGGGGTTGTCCCACGTCGGAAGAAAGCGAAATGATGAAAGCCCAGGGACAGCCGTCCCTGGGTACGAAACCTCCCAGGGACGGCTGTCCCTGGGCTTCCGACGCTTCAACGGACGGCCTGCCCGCTGCCGCCGGGCCTCACGATTTCTCCTTGTCGTCGTCGGGGTCGCGCATCAGCTTCTGCGACTTCTCGTCCTTCGTGTCCCAGACGTGCTTCATGATTGCAACGCCCGAAGCAAAGCAGATGACAAGCACAATAACCGAAAGCAGCCAACGCCAAGCAAGGATGCCGTTCCACGATTTCTGCATCCAGGAAGGCCACTTGGACATTTTCAACCGTTCAGGCAGCTTGGAAATCGTCAGGATCGGAATTGCCAGCGCCAGCAGACACAAGAAAATAGCCACGCCGCCCAGGACAGGGGACTTCTTCAGTCCATCTTGAAGCAGCGAGAATGCCGGCGTGAAAACCGCGAACACGGCGCCCAGCAGAGCGATCCGCGCCAGCCAGCCGTTGCGCGCGTCCTCCTGGTGCTGCCTCAGGATCTCGTCGGCGGCGGCGATGTCGCCGGCCACGTCGTCGAACAGCGCGACCGTGTTGAGGTGCTTCTTCCACATCTCGAACAGCTCGCGGCCCTGGATCTGGTTGCTGATCTCCGCGAACCAGTAGCGGGTGCGGAAGCGCAGGAACTCCTTCTGCAGCGTCACCACTTTCTCGCGGAACAGCCGCATGTCCCCGTCGGGGTCCTCCTTGTGCAGCTCCTCGGCCGCCTCGGCCAAGGCGTGCTTGAAGCGCAGCAGCGAGGCGCGGTGGAAATGGGCGATCATGCCCAGGGCGAAGTAGTGGTGCCGGAAGTGCGCCAGCAGCCCGCCATGGGGGTTGGTGTAGAACCCGTCGTCGGCGTCGCCGACGCCGACGAAGCCGTAGCCGCTGACGAGCCAGCGAGTGGTGTGGTAGTCCAGCCCCGGCTTGCCTCCGGTTGCGTTCCAGTGGCGGTCGTAGAAGTAGTCGCGGAGGTATTCCGGGGTGAGGAACGCCGGGCTGTACGGGTAGGCCTGCGAATCATCGTCGCCGTCGATCATGGCCAGGCGGACCCAGTCGCCGGGCGAGATGCGGCGCGGGTTCTTGACGGCCAGGTACGCGAAGATCGGCACCCGTTCGTCGAGGATCTGCTCGAAACGTAGCTTCGTTTCTTTGTCCCCCGTCAGGCTTGCCGGCTTGATGGGGTGCATCAGCGTGGCCCACATTTCCGAAGCGTACTGCTCGCGGTGTTCGTGGACGTGGTCGAGATGTTTGTGAATGGCAGCGGCCTGATGAGGGTCGGCATCGTCAGCTTCCGCGTAGTTCGCTGCGATGAAATGGCAGTGGATGCCTGGGTACTCCGCCGCGTTGGTCTTTGCCGACTGAAACCTGCCGAAACAGCTCCGGATGATCTTCGCGGGGCCGTACTGGTCTGCGTTCAAGTGGTAGTGAAGTCCTGACTCGAAAGGACATGATCCCGTCGAATGAGTCACCCTTGCGTCGTCCCCCGTCGAATCGAGGCTCCAATAGGTCGCGAAAATGCGGCGGATGGCGTCGTTCAGCTTCATCGTGTGGTCCAGGCGAAGATCGTCGACGCATTCGCGCGTGCCATCGTCGCGGATCCACTCCGAGCTTTGGTACTCCAGGCGAAGTTCGACCATCGCGATCTGCGTGTCGAACAGGTACATCCATGCCGCCTTGACCGCGAAGGTTGATTCGCAGCGTTGCAGCTCACCCTTGTCGTTCTCGCGCTCCAGCACGACGCGCAGCGATTCCAGGTCTTCGCGCTCCAGAACGCGCAGGTTGCGGTTGATGGCGCCTTCGAGATCGTGCTTGCCATCGTCGAGGCGTTTGAAATGGCGGATGTCGTCGCGGGTGGTGTAGAGGAACTGGCGGACGAACGGATGGAAGTAGACGAACTCCGAGTAGGCCGGGACCGCGTCCTCGCCACGCTGGGGCGGGTAGGCTCCGTGCAGCTTCTGCCAGGGGCTTTCCGCCGTGATGTGCTCGACCCACTGGTCGAGGAAGCCAGGTTCCTGCGGGTCGAATTTGAGATTGACGGGCTTGCGCTCGTCGTTGCGCTGGCACTGCACGAACACGGGCCAGACGAGGAACAACTCGTACTTCGGCACCGCGATGTTCTTCGCGTCGTCGCTGTCGGGCCACGGCTTGTATCGGTCGGCGGACGCTTGATTCATGTTCGGTCCAGGGGGTTAGGGCGAGAGTTGTCAGGCGTGCCGCGTAGGCCGCATTCTACGGCGCCGCCCGGCCGCCCCGCCAGCGAAAAAACGCGCGGAAGTTTAGCCGCGACGCGCAGCGGAGCGCGGGAACCGCGCGACGACATGTAGTTCGCGCGGCGCCCCGTGCCGCCAACCCTGGGAAAACCCGAACACATACTGGAGCCAGTCTCAATGGGCCGCGAACGGCCCCATGTTGCAACGAAGAGTACCTCTACCTCGCCTACGCGGCTCGGAGTCTCAATGGGCCGCGAACGGCCCCATGTTGCAACCCATGTTCATGCTCGGTCAGGGTGAAACTCTCATG
>JAYSSW010000962.1:0-12861 GCA_043720335.1 Planctomycetia bacterium | reverse complement strand
CGACCTGCTCACCTTGCACGGCGTCGACTACACCGTGGCGAACCGCGACCGCCTGTTCGCCGGCTACCTCCAGCGGCTGCCCGACCGACTCGTCCGCAACCAGGGCCGCGTCCTGCCCGGCATGCTCCCGCTTCTGCACGCCCTGCAAGCACGCGGCGATGTCGCCCTCGGCCTGCTGACCGGCAACCTCCGCGCCGGCGCCAAGGTCAAGCTCGGCCACTTCGGCATCGACGGCCACTTCGCCTTCGGCGGCTTCGGCGACCACCACTACGACCGCGACGACGTCGCCCGCGAAGCCCTGCAAGCCGCCCACGCCCATACGAACGCAGTGTCGAAGATCCCCGGCGACCGCGTCTGGGTCATCGGCGACACCCCGCTCGACGTGCAGTGCGCCCGCGCCATCGGCGCCCGCGTCGTCGCCGTCGCCACCGGCCAGCACACCCACGAGCAGTTGCACGCCACCTCACCCGACCTGACGCTGCACGACTTCGCCGACTCGGCGCCGTTCCTGAAACTTCTCTAGCCCCGAGCCGTCGCCCATGTTCATCGTCACCAGCCTCCGCATCATCTACCGCGCGGGACGCATGTGGAGCGTCAACCAGGACGCCCGCGCCGGGGCGGCGCTGGCGTACTACACGCTGTTCTCCTTCGCCCCCCTGCTTGTCATCGCCATCCACATCGCCGGCATCTTCTACGGCGACGACGCGGCCAAGGGGAAAGTCGCCGATCACCTGCGGGCCATCGTCGGCGCGGAGAGCGCGGAAGCGATTCAGAAACTCATCGAGAACACCGACAAGTCGCGCGACAGCTCGTTCTGGACCTCGCGCCTCAGCGTCGCCCTTCTCTTCGTCGCTTCCCTGAGCCTGTTCCTCAACCTGCGCACCAGCCTGTGCAAGATCTGGAAGCTCGAACCGCCACGAGGCAGCACCGTCCTCGGCGTCCTGCTCGACTACTTCCTCGCCCTCGTCATGGTTTTCGTGTGCGGCGCCCTGCTTCTCGCCTCGCTCGCCGCCAGCTTCATCGTGCCCATCCTGCACGCCGTCATCCTGGAAAACGTCGCGTTCGCCGCCAACTTCGCCTTCTACCAGTACGTCGAGCTGGCCAGCTCCTTCGTCTTCCTCACGCTCCTGTTCGCGTCGATCTTCCGCATCCTGTCCGGCAGCCGCATCCCGTGGGGCTACGTCTGGTACGGATCGCTCCTCTCCGCCATCCTCTTCACCCTCGGCAAGACCCTGCTCGGCTACTACTTCGTCTACTCCGGCACCGCCTCCACCTACGGCGCCGCCGGCTCGCTCGTCGTTTTCCTCATGTGGATCTACTACTCCGCGCAGATCCTCTTCTTCGGCGCCGAACTGATCCAGGCCCGCCGCACCCGCACCTTGTGGCTCAACGGCGACGCCCCCGACCCGACGCCCGTTGATTAGAGAAGAACTAACCGCAGCGGCGCAGAGACGCAGAGGAAAAGCAGAGAAGGAGAGAGGGAGACCAAGCCCCAGGATGAGCGAAGCGATTCCTGGGGATCACCCCCACCAATCGCGTTGCTCATGGTGGGGCTTGCCACCACACTCTCTGCCTTTTCCTCTGCGTCTCTGCGCCTCTGCGGTTAGCTCTCCCCCCCTATCAGCGTGCGCAGCAAGCCCGCTTCGCGGTGGATGCGGCGGCCGATCGCGAGGCGCAGCACCTCCTTCGTGCCGCACAGGATCGCCGACTTCTTCGCGCGCGTCACCGCCGTGTAGACCAGCTCCTTCGTGAGCAGACGGCGGCCCCCCTCCGGCGGCAGCACCACCATCACGTGCGCGTACTCCGATCCCTGGCTCTTGTGGACCGTCAACGCGAAGCCCAACTCGTGCGCGGGCAGCGCCTCGGCCGGCAGCGACACCACGCCCCCCTGGCGCGGGAACACCACACGCAGCCCGCCGCCCACGCCGCGCAGCGCGACCCCCACGTCGCCGTTGTAGAGGCCGCGCACCGGGTCGTTGCGCGTGACGAGTACCGTCGCGCCGACGAACAGCCCGCCGCGCGAATCAAGATCGAGGCGGGGCCGCAGGCACTGCTCGGCGAAGCGGTTGATCTCGTCGCAGCCCCAGGCGCTTTCGCGCACCAGCGTCAGCAGGCGGAAGCGATCCATCAGCGCGAACAGCGTGCGGAAGCGCGGCTCGTCGTTTTCAGCACTGCCCACCTCCAGCGACTGCACCAGTTCGGCAAGCGTCGTGCCGTCGAGCGTGCTGCGGAAGTACGCCTGCTCGATCCACAGTTGAAGGAAGCCGCGCAGCTCGGCCGAAGTGGCCGCCGCCTGCTCCAGCAGCCAGCAGCCGCCGTCGCGCTCGAGCATCGCGAATCCCGCCTCCGCGTCGCCGGCCAAGCTGAGCGCCGGCAGCCGCGCGACCATGTCGGCGTCCTGGGCATTGATCGCGAGAGCCGCCTCGCGGATCTCCTTCTGCGAGCGATGGTTCGTCTGCAGCACGACGACATGATCGACGAGCGGCTTGCTCGACCGTGACAACGGCATGTCAATCGCGGGCAGAACGCCGTTCAACGTCGTCCGCGCGTCGGCACGGAAAGCGGTGCGAAACCCTTCCGGCACGAGATGCGCCAGCACCGCGCCGGCTTCGACCGACGGGAGCTGGTCCTTGTCGCCGAGCAGGATGAGCCGCGTCCCCGGAGCCAGTGCCCGCAGCAGATGCGACATCAGCACCAGGCCGACCATCGACACCTCGTCGACGATCACCACGTCGGCGGGAATCGGATTCTCGCCGTGGCGCGTGAACGCGTTGCGCGCCGGGCGGTAGCCGAGCATCTGGTGCAGCGTGGTCGCGGCCGTGTCTCGCAGCGCGGCGTCGGGCGACGTGTCGTCGTCGCGGTCGGGAAGCTGCTCCAGGCCGGAGCGAAGCGCGTCGCCGAGACGCTGCGCGGCGCGGCCTGTGGGAGCGGCGAGCGCGATGCGGTCGGGGGCGACGCCGAGCCGCACCAGGCAGCGCAGGATCGTCAGCACGATGGACGTTTTGCCGGTCCCTGGGCCGCCGGAGATGATCGTCAGGTTGCGCGTCAACGCGACCGCCAGCGCCAACTGCTGCTCCGCGTCGAGCTGGAGCGCCTTGCCGCCGGCACGCAACGGCTTCTCGACCAACACCTCGTCGATCACGCTTTTCAGCTTGCTGGTGTCGCAGGGCGGCTCGACCAATCGCTTTGTGAATTCGGCGAAGAAGTCCTCCTCGGCTTTCAGATACTTCTGGAACGCGAGATAGTGCCGGCCCTCGATGGTGTGAAGCACGACCGGCTTGTGCTCGCGGACCGACGTGCCGATCAGCTTCGGGAACGCCGCGGGCGCGAGGTCGGCGAGGATGCGCTCGGTCCACGGCTCGACCTGTTCCGGCGCCACCAGGTCGGCGAGCAGCCGCTGCACCGCAGGCCGCGACAGTTCGACGCACAGGCTGCCTTCCTCCAGGGCAGCGAGCAGGATCAGCAGCCCGGCGTGCAGCGGTTCAGCGTCCTGGTAGCCGCTGATTTCGAGCCAGTCGCGGACGGCGTAGAAGTCGCTGCGCAGCAGGGCCGCGTTGTCCGCTGCTTGTTCAAACAAAAGCAGCAGCTCGGGGCTGGCGGCCGGGAACGTGTCTTTCAGGAAGTAGTGGAGGTCGTGGTGCTCGGTCATGGGAATCATCGCGCCATCACCGCCGTCAGGTCGAGGTCGTCCGGCGTGGGACGGTGGTGGAAGACGCCGCTGCTCTCGTCGCGGCCGTTCAGCCCGCGCACGAACAGGTAGTAGACGCCGCCGAACTGCTTCTCGAAGTTGAAGCCCCGGCCATGCGATTTCGCCAGCCAGCGCGACAGCGCCTGCAAGTAGAGCTGGTACTGGCGATGGTAGTCCGCGTCGGCCATGCAGCGTGCGACCTGGTCGGGGGTGTAGCCGTTGAGGAGGTTCGTCTTCCAGTCGACGAGGAAGCAGAGGCCGTTGTGGCGGAAGACGAGGTCCATGTAGCCCATGACGAAGCCCTCCTCCCAGCGCACGTCGGCCGGCGCCGGGTCGCCGGGCTTCTCCGGGAATTGGAACTCGACTTCGTGCAGCCGATCCGACGCTGGGATGCGCCACAGCGGCCCGCCTGCCTCGGCGAGCGGCGTGTGCAGTGCGTTGTGAACGAGCAACGCGACGAGTTCCCGGCACGCCTGTTCCAGCGTTTCGCGAGGCACCCGCGTGCGCAGCCCGGAGATGTTGGCCGCGATCTCGGCGTCGATGAGCGCCCGTGCTGGCGTTCCTGCGACCAGCAGTTCGCCGCTTTCCGCCGCCCGGCCGACCTCGGCGAAGTCGATTTTTTCCAGCACATTGTGAACGATGTCGCCGAACACGGCGCCGCGCAGCGGGTCGTCGCGCTCCGAGGCCGAAGCGATCTCGTCGGCGGCGGGCTTGGCCACGTCGCCGAAGCTGGCCCCGTCGCCGACCGGCGCGAGGTGCGCCCGGTTCATGCTGGAGAACGAGCGGATGGCGATGCGCCGCTTCGCCAGCGACGTGTCGAACGCCGGGAACAACGGCCCCGTGATCGTCAGCGCGTCCTTGGGCGGAGGCGCGGTCCCGTCGCCTTCGTCCTCCTCCTTGCCGAAGCGGCCCAGGAGCAGCGGGGGCGGCAGGATCTCGGCGACGAGCGGGCCGAGCTTGTCGGGGCACGACTGATCCAGCGCCGGAGCGAGGATGGAGCCGATCGGGCCGGCCCACTGCTGGTTGCGCGACGTGACCTGCACGTACGGGACGTACAGCTTGAAGATCGGCCGGGTCAGCGCGACGTACATCAGCCGCCGATGCTCCGACATCGCCTCCTCGGCCATGCGCGTCTCGGCGTGCGCGTCGGGGCTGAGGTCGAAGACGATGCGCTGCTGCTCGTCACGGTAGCTGGCGACGCCGCGCCGCGGTCCCTTGGTGAAGCCTCCCGCGAGGAAGACGATGGGGAACTCCAGCCCCTTGCTGGCGTGGATCGTCATGATCTTCACGCGCGGCCGGGGCGACTCGGCGGCCTGCAGGTCGGCGTCGCCGGCGTCGCGCTGGCGGCGCTTGTTGGCGATCCAGTCGAGAATGCCGAGCAGGTCGAGGTTGTCGCCGTGCCCGGCTTGCTCCAGCAGCATGAAGAGATGCCGCAGCACGGCCAGACGGCGGTCGAGTTCGAGGTCGTCGGCCGACTGGATCAGCAGGCCGGTCTCCTCCAGCATCGAGCCGAACAGGGCCGACCACTGGCGGTTGTCCGCGTAGCCAAGCCAGCTCTGGTACAGCCTGCGCGCGGGATGCTGCGGCGGCAGCTCCGGCGCCAGCACCAGCTCCTGCGGCTTGACGCGGAAGAAGCACGTCAGCAGCGCCTTGCGCAGCGACGAGCGGTCCGCTGGCCGCGACAGGCAGCGCAGCACCGTTTCGACGTGCATCGCCTCGTTCGACTGCCACAGCCCGGTCTGCTTGTAGAAGCTGTACGGGATGCCCGCCTCACGGAGCGCCAGCATGATCGGCTCCGCCTCCGGACGCTTCAGCACGAGGATGCAGATGTCGCTGTGTTGAAGACCGCGCGGCTTCCCTTTCTTGAGCGTGAAGACGAGCTTCGATCCCGACTGGTCCGGGTGCATCAACCGGCGGATCTCCCCCGCCATGTAGCGGGCGTACTGCTTGAGCGCGCTCTTCAGCTTCTGCGTCGCGCGCAGATCGACGAGCGAAAGCGCAGCGCGGTTGGTGCGGTCCGCCTCGACGCGCGTCTGGCGCAGGTCGTCGTCGGGGGCGTGGACCGGGAGGTAGCGGATGCCGGTGCGCTCGGGGAACCAGTCGCCGTCGAGGAAGACGGTGTTGAGCGCGTCGAGCAGGTCGGGGTCGGAGCGCCAGTTCTCCTCCATCGGGTACTCGCGGGCGCCGAACTCCTTCTTCATCTCGTCGGCGGCGCGGAGGTAGGTCGGCAGGTCGGCGCCGCGGAAGCCGAAGATCGCCTGCTTCGGGTCGCCGACGACGAACAGCTTCGACGTGCCCGCTTCGAGGAAGAGGCGGCGGAAGATGCGCCACTGGAGCGGGTCGGTGTCCTGGAACTCGTCGACGATGCCGAAACGGTAGCGCTCACGCAGCGTGCCGAGGAACTGCTCGGCGTCGGGGTTGCGCTCGGGGTCGAAGTTCTCCTCGACCTGGGCGATCATGTCGTCGAAGCTCTGCTGGCCGCGCTGGCGCTTGTGCTCCTCCAGCCGCTGGCGCATGAGCTGGATGGTGAACAGTTCGAGCTGGCCTGCCCAGTTGGCGTCGGGTTCGTCGAGCCGCTGCCACCAGTCGTCGACCGGCGCGGGGCGGAGCTGATGCCCGCAGCGCGGCTTGTAGCGCCCGGCGATCTCCAGCACGCGGCGCTCCCAGTCGTCGGCCGTGTCGCGGCTGAAGTTCGCGGCCTGCAGCACCGCCTTCAGCTTCGGCCCGAAGCGCGAGCGCCAGTCCTTGCGCTGGATGTCGCGCAGCGTGGTGCGGAGCAGGTCGTTGTCGTCGACCAGTTCGGCCGTGAAGTCCTGGCCTTGCTCCAGGGCGTACTCCTGCAGCAGCCTCTGGCAGAAGCCGTGGATCGTGAAGATCGGCGCCTGGTCGAAATGGTCGAGCGCGCGCTGAAGCTGGGCCTGGTAGTCGGGGAACTTGTCGACCGCCTTCTCCAGCGCGCTGCGCAGACGCGTCTTCAGCTCGCCGGTCGCCTTCTCGGTGAAGGTGACGACGAGGATCTTGTCGATCTCCAGCGTGTCGTCACTGACGAGCAGGTTGACGACGAGCTGCTCGATGGTGTAGGTCTTGCCGGTCCCCGCCGAGGCTTCGACGACCGCGTGCTCGCCCGTATCGATCGGCTCCAAGCGGCGCCTCCCTTCTCTTGGCCTTCTGAGCCCGAAGCGCGAAGCGAGGCAGCGCTTGCGTTGATGTTTGGGCCGCTCCGCGATGAAAGGCACCAAGCGCATGCTTGGAAACCACGCATCCCGGCATGCGCTGCCTCGCTTGTGCTTCGGGCTCAGCGATGAAAATCCGACACGCACGGCTGGGAACCACGCATCCCGGCATGCGCTGCCTCGCTTGCGCTTCGGGCTCAGACATCAACTCATTATGCGGGAACGAACTTGTAGCGCAGCTTGTCGAGGAACCGTTTGCTGTCGGCGATCACGTTCCAGGCGTCGGGCCAGTAGCACAGGTCGACGCACCACCAGTCGTTCGGCACGCCGCACTGCAGCAGTTCCGGCATCAACTCGTCGAAATTCAGCTTCCCCTTGCCGAGCGGGACGCGGGTGCTGCTGTTCTGCTCGTTGAGCGTGCCGTCGGAGTCGATGAAGTGCAGGTGCGTGATCTTCCCCTTCAGCTTCTGGAGCAGTTCCAGCCCGCCGCCGGGCAGTGTCTCCTTCTCGCCGATCTGGTTCGCCCCGATCGCCGCGCAGAGATGGGCATGGCCGGTGTTGTGGAGGGCGCCGAAATTCGGGTTGCCCAGGCCGCGCACGGCATCGACGAGGGCGACAATCTCCGACGGCTTGTTGAGCGCGAAGCACGGCTCGAATTCCCAGGCGATCGTGATTCCCTTGTCGGCGGCCCGCTTCGAGCAAACGTCGAACGCCTTCACGCAGCGGTCGAGGATCACCTTCGGGTCGATGCCGCTCTTCTCAATCTCGGCGACAGGTTCACTGGTGTCGAGCCGCAGCGTCGTGATGCCGAGGTCGCTGGCGAAGTCGAGGTTCTTCTGGAACTCGGCCAGGTACGGCGCCTGGTCCTCGACGCTCCACAACTTCTGCGACAGCACCGGCGAGATGCCGGAGAAGTTCAGGCCGTGGCTGACGACCATCTTCTTGAGCTTCTCGCGTTTCTCGGCCGTGTCGAGCGCGTCGGGGTTCGGATGCGGGGCGTGGCCGAACAGCTCGATGCCCTTGTAGCCCATGTGCATGAGCTTGTGGACGATGACGTGGAAGTCGGTGGTCGGGGCGTCCTGGTAGAAGAGGAACGCCCAACTGCCGATCGAGTAGTTCTTCATGATGTCGCCAGAAGTTTAGCCGCTCGCGTCGGGCGAGCGCGGTGGTTGCAATGGTTCGATTGCACGGCACGCAACCCGTCCGCGCTCGCCTGATTCGAGCGGCTAGACGGGGTGATGCAATCACGCCCAGCCGTGGGCGTCGCGCACCGCGATCATCGACGCGAGGATGCTGTTCCAGGTCTGCTGCTTGTGCATCACCTCGTTGGGGAACATGCAGCCGTCCCAGCAGACGTGCTGGAACGCCTTGGTCGGCTTGCCTTCGCTGTCGCGCATCCAGTAGCCGGCGTGGTGGGCGATGTTGAGCTTGCCGTTGGGGTCGTCCGGGAGGCAGTGGCGGCCGGTCTTGTCGTGGCTGCCGGAGCCTTTGACGGTGGCGTCGTTCTGGGCGATGTGGAAGTCGATCGTCCACGGACGCAGCGCGGCCGTCAGCGTTGCCAAGGCGTTGTCGAGCGTCTTCGGATCGCTCCAGTCGAAGTTCTCCGGCAGGATGCGGTCCTCCGGAGCGTTGTAGCCGAGCGTGTAGAGGAGTGTGTGAGCCATGTCGGCCTGGAAGCCCAGCACGCCGGGCCGGTCGGCGAGTTCGAGGAGTTGGACCATGCGTTTCCAGCTATGCATGCCGCCCCAACAAATCTCGCCCTCAGCGGCGAGGCGTTCGCCGTGGTCCTGGGCGATGTCGGCGGCCTTGCGGAACGTATCGGCGATCTTCTTCTGGCTCCCTTCGGGGTCGGCCGCCCAGTCGTGCGGGCTGCACGCCGAGTCGATGCGCACGACGCCGTAGGGCCGCACGCCCAGTTCGCGCAGCTTCTGGGCGATGCGGCAGCCCTTCTCGACCTGCGTCAGAAAGTTCCTGCGGTCGGCCTCGCTCCCCATCGCCGACCCGCCGCCGGTCCCCGTCCACACCGGCGCGACGACGGAGCCGATGTCGAGATCGCGGGCACGCACCTTGTCGGCCAGCTTCTTCAGGTCGTCGTCGGTCGAGTCGATGTCGACGTGCGGCGCGAACAGGAAGACGTCGATGCCGTCGAACTTGACGCCGTTGACCTCGGCCTTGGCGGTGAGGTCGATCATGGTGTCGAGGTCGATGAACGGCTCGGCGTCGGGCGAGCCTTTGCCGACGACGCCGGGCCAGGTCGCGTTGTGGAGCTTGGGGAACGAGTTTTTCAGGGTCATCGCGTCACCTTTCGGCGTCTTTGGGAGAGCGGATTTTCGTCAACGAACCACGGCCTTCGCGGGCACAATCTCGTCAAACTCAATGAACGACCGGTAGGCCGACTGGCCGAAATGCTCGATGTTGCTGGCCGAACGCAGGGCGGGCAGTCCGACCAGCCTTCTCTCGATGACTCGCTGGATGGAGCATAGCTGCATCCTGACCTGGACCAATTCATGACTGTCGGGCTTGTCGGCATGCTTCAGCATGTCGAGAAAAGCGTCCAGCGATTGCAGCATGAACTGGACTTCGATCTTCGAGAATCGCCAGGTCGTCCGGAAGCGGTTCATGGCACTGCGGAACGGATAGGCGACGATCCACAATCCGCCGACGAAATCAACCTGTTCCCGCGTGACGCATTCGACCTGTTCCGGCATCTTCGCCCGCAAAGCGGCCACAGCGTCCCCGAATCGTTCCATTCTCTCCTGATTGTAGTAGTCGCGTAAGCCGTCCCACATGGCTTGCGATTGCATTCCGAAGTCGAGGGAGCGCTCCGCCTGGCGTGCAACCGCGTAGATCGTGAGAGCGAGCGCCTTGTCGAGGGAGACATACATGACTGCTTCCTTGCGGCTCAACGATTCCACCATTTCCAGAACTGCCACCAGTGAATCCGCACGAAGATCGGGTTCAATCCATCGAGAGAAAGCGGCGCTTCGGTCAGAATTCTCGCGTTGTTTCGCGGGCCGATTTGGGGACGCGGAAGAGATCCGTCCGGCAGGTCGAACTCAACGTAGCAACCGCCTCCATATGCGCCGGTCTCCTCCCTTGGGCTGCCCCACATGTAAGGGTTGACCGGCCCGAACGGCTCCACCTCCACATCGACTCCCAATGGTTCGCCGCGTGAAGGATTGATCGCGCGGTCCTTGTCGATCCCCGCGATCCCGTCAAAATCGGTGTGGTGACGGCAGCGAATGCGACGACTCCCATTGACCTCGCTTTCAAGGATGGACGATCAACGCGACGCGGCCTATCGCTTTACTTCTTCGCGTCGCCGATCTTCGGCGCGGTCGGGTTGACGCCGGGGCCGAAGTAGCGCAGCACGACGAGCGGCTCGGCGCCGGTGTTGTCGTAGGCGACGCCGTCGCGGGCGGCGCCGTGGCTGACGAAGTACTCGTCCTGCGTCAGTTCGCCGAAGCGGATCATGACCGGCGTCTGCAGCGGCTTGCCGTTGATCGTGCCGCTCCCCTGGACCGCGATCATGCCGTAGGCGCCGTTGTCCTTGACGGTGATCTTCGTGCCGGGATGGACGGTCAGTTCCTTGGCGGAGAATAGTTCCTCGCCCTTGACCTTGCCGTAGACGATCCACTTGTCCTCGTAGCCCTTGCCGGGACCGCCTTCGTTGAGGATCGGCTCAAGGAAGTGGTGGTCCTTGAAGCTGGGATCGACGTTGCCTTCCCAGTCGAGTTGTTCCACCAAATAATCGAGATCGTGGTGGTGTTCCTTCGGCACGTCCTTGACGAGCAGTTCCCACGGCACGGGGCGGCCTTCGACGAGGGACTGGTACATGCCGAACACGTCCGAACCCCATTGAGGCTCATAAGTGACGAGCGAGCCGGGAGCGTGCAGCACGCAGGGGGGGACCAGCCAGCCGGTGCCGGGCTGCAGGCGGTAGGCCTTGCTGTAGTTGAGGATGCCGTTGTCGCCCTTGTTCCAGTTCTCCAGGCAGCGGCGGAGGTCGGCCTTGGTGGTGCCCGGTTCCAGGCCGAAGAAGGTGTATGGGAAGTGGTTCCCGGTCGCGTTCAACTGGGGTGGAAAATAATACGACTCTGGTTTACCCTGCTGACCGACAAGGGCCGCCTGCTCGCTGCTTTGGTGCATGTGGTGCGGGATCGGGCCCAGGTTGTCGAAGAATTTGCTGTAGACCGGCCAGCGCTGGTACTTGCCCCAGATTTCGGAACCGATCAGGTTCTCCTTGTCGGCGGCGATGGCCTCCTTCAGTGTAAAAGCTTTCTTGCCGTCGTGGACGACGTAGCTGAGGCCTTCGTCCCAGGCGGCGCCCGTGTTGGCGGCGGGCGTGGTCGAGGCGAACCAGCGCTCGTCGATGCCGCCGCGGTCCGCGCCGTAAGCGTACAGGTCGTCCGGGTGGAGCTTGATGCGTCGGCCGGGCATCAGGAAGGAGCGGGGCACCCAGGTGGGGGCCAGCCGCAGCACCCCGCTGGCGGCGGCGAGCGTCGTTTGGATCGTCGCCGCGCTGGTCTTTTCGGACTTGGAACTGCTCGTCGTCGATTTCTTGGCCACGGATGCTCTCCACCTTCGCTGAAATGACGTTTCCGGCTTGCATGAGGCGATTTTCGCGGGCTTTCCCCCAAGAGATTATCGTTTTTCCCGGCGAAAGCACGCGCAACCCAGGGGGTCTTCATGAAAAATTCCTGAAAATCGAACCCTCAGGCACGCAAAACGGTCGTAGACTTATGAAGTGATCGAAGGTCTGAAGAAAAGGACCGCGTGAGGATCCCCGAAACCGAAGGCTGATTGCACGTCCCCGACCTGCAGCTCCCGTCTCTTTCTCGCCTCGCGCCGCCTTTTCGCATCAAAACTGTGAAAGGTTGGCTCGTTTGCTCCTCCATTCCGTTCTTTCCGCCCCCCTGTCGTACCCTGCCAAGGAGAAATCCATGGGAGTCGGCCTTGATTCGACGCCCCGGCCGCGCATGCTCCTCGCCTACTCCGACCCGTCCTACGCCTGCCGCTGCGCCCGTTACTTCCGCCGGGCCGGCTGGGAGGTGCACACGGTCGCCAGCTCGGCCGACGCCCTGCGGCTCGCCAACGTCCACCAGCCCCGCGTGATCCTCGTTGATGTCGATCTGCCCGACCTCGACGGCTGGCAGACCTGCGCCCGGCTCATGAGCGAAGGCCCCGACCGCAAGGTCATCCTGCTGCACGACCGTGCCCGTGGCGCGGCGTCCGACCTGCTCGCGCAGTCGCGCGGCGAAGGCCTGGTCGCGCGCGACGAGCCGTTCGAGCGCCTCGAAAGCCTGGTCAGCAGCCGCCATGTCGTCCGTCGCGTGGGTTGAGCCGCCCGGTCCGTCTCCCGAACGACGCTTGCCCGACCCGTCCCTTGACGCAGGCAAGCGTCGCATCGCGGTCCTTACGGATCACTCCACCTCGAAGATGCACTCGATTTCGACGGGAATGTCGCCGGGCAGCGACCCCATCCCGACCGCGCTGCGCGCGCCGACGCCGGCGTCGTCGCCGAACACCTGCGCCATCAGCTCCGAGAAGCCGTTGATGACGTGCGGATGGTCGAGGTAGTCGGGAGTGGCGTTGACCATGCCGAGCGTCTTGATGAGCCGTTTGACGCGGTCGAGCGAGCCAAGGGCGTTGCGGACGGTGGCGAGCAGGTTGATGCCGACGAGGCGGGCGGACTCCTTGCCGTCTTCCAAAGTCAAATTCGCGCCGAGCTTGCCGAGCTTGGGGGCGACGTTGTCGATCCGGGCGGGGCCGTGCCCGGAGACGTACATCAGGTTGCCGACCATGACCGTCGGCTTGTACTTGGCGACCGGCTTCGGCGGCACGGGCAGGGTGATGTTCAGTTCCTTCAGGCGCGTTTCCGCAGTAGCCATCGCGTTCTCCTTGCAGGGATGAGTTCGGTGAACGGATAGTGTAACTGTGCTGGGACCGACCGTCGACGACGTTTCACCGGTGTTTAGCCGTTCGCCTACGGCGAGCGTG
>JAYSSW010000961.1:0-6022 GCA_043720335.1 Planctomycetia bacterium | reverse complement strand
CCGTCCTTTCGCTCTGCGCGGCGGCGACCCGGCTGCGCGCGAACGCCAGGTGCTCGCGCAGCCGGCGGTGGTTCGGGGCGAGCCGCAGCCCGGCGTGGCACGCCCAGATCGCGTGCGGCACGCGGTCCGCCAGCAGCTCCGCGTTGCCCCACAGCAGGAACAACTCCGGGCTGGCGACGCCGCAGCGATACAGTTCCGCGCAGGCGTCGGCCGCGTCGCGGAAGTGCTGCCGGGCTTCGACGATCTTCGACGCCGCTTCACGGCCCTGCCGCATCGACGCTTCCGCGCGGGCCAGCGTCGCTTCCTGTGGCGACTGGGCGCGCGCTTGCAAAGGGATAAGCAGGCAGGTCAAAACGATCATGCAAGCCCCAGGATGAGCAACGCGATTCCTGGGGGTTCGACCCCGCCGCCTATCGGCAGCGGGCTTGATATTTCGACCTTGCTCCCTGTCTCCCTGTCCCCTGCTCACGCGCATGGGTCGCCCTCCAGATCGCGCAGCAGCGACGCGAGCGCGTCGCGCAGCGCGGGGTCGGCGGGCGGCGACGGGGCGTAGCGAGCCGCGTCGCAGCGGCGCAGCAGCGTTTCGACGCGCTCGCAGAGCGGCTTCGCGAAGCCGCGCCGGCGCAGGAAACGCGCGGCCTCCGCCGGCGTCGGCTGCTCGGCGGCGAAGTCCCAGCGCTCCGCGAGATGGCTTTGCAGCACCACCCACAGCGGCGAGTTTTGTCGCAAGGCATCGAGCGATTCCTGCAGCACGCGCCGCGGGGCGCGTCGCCGTTTCTCGGCGTCCTCGGAATGCCGGCGGCGCCACAGCAGCACGCCCAGCAGCGCCAGCGCCGGCGGCGCCACGCAGGCGGCCGCGACCATCTCCCACGTTGGCGCGCCGGGCGCTGCGGACGACGCCAGCACCTTCGCCGCGTCCGGGATTTCGTGGAACGACGCCGGCGCCAGCGCCACCTGCGACGGCAGCGTGAGCGCCGGATCGCGGCGCGGCCCCACCTTCAGCGCGATCGGGTCGGCGTACTTCGTCTGGAACTTCCTCACGCGCGGCTGCCAGTAGACAATCGCCAAGTCTTCAATCGCCTGCACCTGCTGCGACTTGGGCCGCACCCGATAGACGAAGGTCCAGCGGTTCTCGGCTGGGTCAAGCTGGTGCTCGTCGCGCCGCTCCTCGACGTAGTAATCCTCGTCGAAGCCGGGCGGGAACAGCTTCAGCTTCTTCGCGTTCGGCTGATACTCCGCCGGCACCGCGCCGCTTGCTTCGAGCGTCACGCGCAGGACGATCGGCTCCTCGACCTGCACCTCGGTCGGCGTCGCCGTCGCTCGGATCGTGAAGTCGCCGACCACGCCGCTGAACTGCGCCGGACGATTGACTACCGGCGGCGCCAGCGACGGCTGCGCGGTCGCTGGGCCGGGCGCCTGGCATATCGACAACGCGAAAAGGAACGCACGCCACGGCATCGCGCTCACCAGTCCTTGCCGTCGGGGTGCGGGGCCGACTGCTGGACGCGCCACGCCCGGCGCGCGGTGGCGATGCGCTGGGCTTCGCGCTCCAGGCGAAGCAGCAGGTCCTGCGGCGACATCGGCTGGATCCTCTCGTCGTCGGGCAGCGCCTGCAGCGGCCCCGTCGCGATCTGCTTGCCAGGCTGCGGCGCATTCCCCTGGTCCTTCGACGGCGTGCCGTTGGGGTCCCCCTTCGAGTCGACGCCGTCCTTCGACGCCTTGGCCGGGTCGCCTTGGCCGTTCTTCGTCTCGGTCTTGGATTTCGCGTTCGGCTTGGGGTTCGGCTCGTTGCCTTCGGGGTCGTCGGGGCGTTTGGCCCGCGCTTGCAGCCAGAGGACCTGGGCCAGCTCCAGGTTGTGCCGGGCGTCCTTGCGGAGATCGGCGTCGAGATCGGGTTGAAGCAGACAAGCCCGGTACGCCTCGGCCGCGAGCCGGTACTTGACCGCGCTGTCGTCGCTCCCCTGGCGCAGCAGGCTGTTGCCCAGGTCGAAGCACGCCTTCGCCCGTCGGACCGGCGGCGCCTGGTCGTCGTCCAGGCAGCAGCGGAAGCTCAGCTCCGCCTCGGCGAACCGCCCCAGCCGATAGAGCGCCACCCCCTTGTTGAACGCGACCAGCCCCGGATCGAGCGACGCCGCCTCGGCTTTCTCGTAGTGCTCGACCGCCTGGGCGTACTCCTGCTGCGCGAACGCCTCGTTGCCCCGGCGAACCGCGTCCTCGTCGAGCGGGCCGGCGCTGACCATCATCAACGCGCCCAGCGCCGCTGCGATCTGCGCGCCGCGCGGCGCCTTCCACGTCTCGACGGGGCGCGGCCCCTCGTTCAGCAGCAGCGTGGCCGCGAAGCACGCCAGCGCCGCCAGCAGGAACCACGCGTGGCGCGGCTGCGGCTCGGCGAACGCGCCGGCGGTCTCGTCGTCGCCGACCGGACGCTGGTCGAGGATCGGCGGCAGCAGCGCCCCCAGTTTCAGCGCGCCCGCCGGCGCGGGGAGGTACACGCCGCCGCTGCGCCGGGCGATCTCGCGCAGCACGTCCTCCTCCGCCTTCGTCCGCACCGGCTGGCCGGCGAAGCGCAACACATCACTGCCGTGCGGGATGGTGGACGCCTCCAGCGGATCGCCGACGCCGACGACATGGACGGGGACGCGCAGCGCCTTGGCTTCCTGCACGCCGTGCTGCCATTCCTCGTCGCCGGCGGGGTCGTCGCCGTCGGAGACGAGCAGCACCGCCTGCCGACCCACGCGCTGCGGGTCGTGCGACGCCAGCGCGAGCTTCAGCCCGGCGCCGATGCGCGTCCCCGAGGCGAGTGGCTCGTCGGCGCTGGCGGCGAGCGAAGGGATGTCGCCTTCCGCAATTTGCGACAAGACGGATCGCCAATGGTCGTAGTCTTGCGTGAGCGGGAAAACCAGACGGGCCTGCGCGGCGAAGACGACGAGCGACACGCGGCGCCCGCCGCGCTGCTGGAAGGCGTCGGCCAGGTGCCGCAGCGACCGCACCGCCCGTTCGCGCCGGCTCGGCTGCTCGGCTTCCATGCTCCGGCTCAGGTCCAGCACGATCGCGAGATCCTGGTCGCTGGCGACGTTCGCCTGCGCCCTTGCCCCCCAGCGCGGCCCCGCGCACGCCCAGCCCAGGTACAGCAGCCCCGACACGAACAGCATTCCACGCCAGCGCCGCACGCCCGCGCGCACCTGCGCGAAGCGACGCTGCGGCAGCGCTCCCGCCATCAACGCCAGCCCGCGCCGGCGCAGCCGGGCCGCGCGCCACAGCAGCAGCGCCGCCAGCAGCGCGAGCAGCAGCAGCCAGAGCAAGCCAGGCTGGGCGAACAGGCGTGTCAACGGCGCGGAGTTCATGTGATTTCAGATTTCAGATAGATGATTTCAGATTTCATTTTTTGGATTTCCAATCTGAAATCCGCGATCTGAAATCCGCAATCTTCAAGGAAGCGTCCTCCAGCGCGTCGCTTCCTGCACGAGAAGAACGCACCAGCACGCCAGGCCCAACAGGGCCGGCGGCAGCCAGCCCTCGTGCCAGCGGCGGTACTCCGGCGTTTGGATCGTGGACCGCTCCAATTGGTCGATGCGCTGGTACGCCTGGGCCAGCCCGGCGCCGTCGCGGGCGCGGAAGCATTCCCCCTTCGTCATCTCGGCCACCGCCTTCATCGTCTCCTTGGCGCGGGCCAGGTCGCCGGGCGACTCCTTCTCGCCCAGCTCCGGCGACGCGTCGATGGCGTGCACCGCGATCCCCAGGTTGGCCGCCAGCTGCGCCGCCTGGCGCGGCTTCAGCTTGCCGGGCACGTTGCTTTCGCCGTCGGTCAGGAACACCAGCACCTTCCGCTTCACCGGCGCCTGGTGCAGCAGGTGCAGCCCCCAAGCGATCGCGTCGCCGGGGTTCGTCGTCGCCTCCAGGGCTGACACGCGAGGCTCCTGCGCTTCGAGGATCTTGAGCAGGGCCGCATGGTCGAGCGTCAGCGGGCAGGCGGTTTCGGGATGCGTCGCGAACACGACCAGCGCGACCAGGTCGTTGGCCCGGCCCGGCAGCGGCTCGCCCTCCTCGGCCGCCTCGCCCGACACGAAGCGGCGGAACACCTTCTTCACGCCGTCGAGCCGGCTGATCCTGCCCCCTTCCCAGGGGAAATCCTCCTCGGCCATGCTGCCGCTCACGTCGAGCACCATCGCGATGGCGATGCCTTCGACGGGGACGCGGCTTTGGCGGTCGGGCCAGCGCGGCCCCGCCAGCGCGACGACGAGCAGCACCAGCCCGGCGCCGCGCAGCCACAGCCCGCCGCGCGCCGCCCAGCGGGCGCGCGGGCTGGCGGGGAAGTCGAGCGGCCTGGTGTCGGAGACCTGCCAGCCGCCGCGCGAGCGCCGCCGCCAGTGCCGCAGCAACAGGGGCGCCGTGAGCAGCAGCAGCAAGGCCAGGGGATGGGCGAAGGAGAGCACGCGACGTTCCAGGGGGCTTTTCCCAGGGACGGCTGTCCCTGCGCTTTCCGTGTGATGCTGTTCCTAGACGTGGAACAGGAGGCTCCAACAGGAAAGGGGACCGAAGTCCCCTTTCGTCTGCATCGGTTTGGGCAACACGCAGTGTGCTAGGCTTCGCGGCACCGCAGGGCCGTCATCGCGACGACGCGCGATTCCGTTTCGCGGATGACGCCGGAGTTGAACGAAGTCTTTTCCGGCAGGGGAGCCGGGGACAGCACCTTCGGCGCGTCGGTTTTCGGCGCGTCGGTCTTCGGTTCCTCCGTCTTCAGGACTGGGGGCGTTTCGACCTTCGGCGCGGGGGGTTCGGCCTTGGGCGCCGGGGCTTTCGGGGCGGCCTTCGACTTGTCGACGATCTTCGGCGTGCTGTCGTTCATGTCGAGGTCGAAGCCGTCGGGAGCGGAGCCGCCGACGGTGGCCATCGCTTTGAAGACGTCGTCGGAGACGTTCTGGTCGATGAAGCGGACGGTGCCGTCGGTCATGACGGCGAAGGTGCCTCGTTTGCCCTGGTGCTGGATGGTCTTGCCCGTGCGGTCGGCGCCGAGGACGAACGGGGCGATGGAGTTCTTCTCGGGGACGCCGCGAACGGTGGCGCCGCCGCCGGCGATCCAGGGGCTGGCGCCGACGACTCCGTCGTGGGGGACTTGGATCATGAGGATGGTGTTCGACGTGCCCCGGCCCTTGCCGACCTCGTCGAGGGTGGCGGAGCGGTCGTAGGCGAAGACGCCGCGCTTGTGCTGGGTGGCGGGGTCGCCGGGAACGTAGGAGGCGGCGTCGAGGCCGACACCGGCGAGGCCGACATAGTGGGTGGCGCCGAACTCGACGGGGACGCCGGGGTCGGAGAAGCGGCGGGCGTGGTCGGGGAAGCGCGGGTCGAGGAACTGGGGGACGATGGTGCGTCCGGGGATCCAGTTGGCGGGGTCGCGCCACGACTTGGAGAAATCGACCTGGCTGAAAAGGGTGTCGTGTCCGAGGTAGGGGAGCAGTCCGACCATCCAGCTGACGCGGTTGGCCGGTTCACGGGCGGAGCGGAGGGTGGCGCTGCGCGGGAAGGCGCCGGGCGGGAACTGGCCGGACTGCAGGCCGGCGCCAGCGAGGCCTTCGTGGCGGACGTCGGCGAGGCCCTTGTCGCCGAGGGTCTTGCCGGCTTTGGCGAGGTCGAAGCGGGAGAACAGGCCGCCGGCCATGTCCATCTCGGAGCGGAGGCCGCAGGAGACGAGGGTGATGAGGTTGAGCAGCCGGCTCTCCTCGCCCTGGCCGCGCAGGATCAGGTCGAGGGTGAAGTCGAGGGTGGTGCCGTCGCGTTCGGCGGCGATCTGGGAGGCGGTGATTTCCTTGGCAGCGGAGGGAGGCGTGGAGGGTTGACCGCCGCCAGGGATGGGGAAGCCGCCGCCGCCGCCGGGCATGGGGAAGCCGCCGCCGCCGGGCATGGGGAAGCCGCCGGGTGGCGGGCCGGACTGCCCCGGGGCGCCGCCGCCGGGCATGGGCAAGCCGCCGGGTGGCGGGCCGGACTGCCCCGGGGCGCCGCCGCCGGGCATGGGCAAGCCGCCGGG
>JAYSSW010000960.1:0-2855 GCA_043720335.1 Planctomycetia bacterium | reverse complement strand
ACCAGCCCGCTTACGCAGGCCGTTCGCCATGACGTGGACGCCGCCTACTGCGGCACGACCTTCAGCTGCACCTTTTTGCCGTCGCGGAGGACGCCGATCTCCAGCGGTTGGCCGGACTTCTGCTGGCCCATGATGGCCATGTAGGTGTTGATGTTGGTCACGGCCTTGCCGGCGATCTCGACGATGAGGTCGCCCTTCTGGACGCCCCCCTTCTCGGCCGGGCCGTCCTTCGAGACGCTGCCGACGACGACGCCTTTCTTGTCCTCGTCGTAGTCGGGGGCGATGCCGAGGCGCGGGCCTTTCACGCCGCCGCCGGGCGTGAACGAGCCGGCCACCTCGACGTACACCGGGCGGTCCTTGTCGGTCGCGAGATCGGCGATGATCTTCTCGGCGTAGTCGGTGACGCGGCGCATGCCGTCGATGTTGATCTTGTCGGCCGTGTCGCTCGGCTTGTGGTACTCCTCGTGCATGCCGGTCCAGAGGAAGAGGACGGGGACCTTCACGTTGTAGAACGAGTCGTGGTCGCTGGGGCCGTTGCCGCCGGGCTTCTTGGAGAGCTGGAAGCCGGGGTTGTGCTTGTCGAGCAGGGCGTCGAAAGTCTTGGCGGTGCCACTCCCTTCGACGAGGACCTTTTCCTTCTTGGTCTTGTCGTCGGTGCGGAGCCGGCCGACCATGTCGAGGTTGACCATGGCGGCGGTGTCCTTGATGGCGAAGAGGGGCTGGCGCTTGGTGTAGAAGCGCGAGCCGATCAGGCCCATCTCCTCGGCGGTGAAGGTCATGAAGACGAGGCGGCGTCCTTCGCGGCCCTTCATCGCTCCGAAGCGGCGTGACAGTTCGAGGACGGCGGTGGTGCCGGAGCCGTTGTCGTCGGCGCCGTGGTGGATCGCCTTGTTCTTGGGGTCGCGGCTGCCGCGTCCGCCGTAGCCGAGATGGTCGTAGTGGGCGCCGATGACGATGGTCTCGTTGGCGAGCGGGCCGGACCCTTCGAGCACGCCGATGACGTTCTTGACCATGTCGGACTTGCGCTTCACCTTGGCGTCGAGGGAGGCGGACCAGCCCTTCAGTTCGGTGCTCTTCGACTTCAGGTCGAGGTCGATCGCCTTCTCCGTCTCCGCAAGGCTAGCGCCGGTGCTGGAGCGGAGGATGTCGTCGAGGACCGTACGCTTGAGGTGCAGGAACGGGATGCTGTTGTTCGACGCGGCTTTGGCGGTCGTCTCGAACTTGCTGAGCGGGTCGCCCGCCGGCAATTCGCTGGCGTCGTTGACGAGGATGACGGCGGCGGCCTTGTTCGCTTCCGCGAGGCCGAGCTTGTTCTCGAGAGTGGCGTGCTCGTCCTTGCGTTTGCCGTCGAAGGGGAGTTCCTTGCTGCTCCAGCGCGGGGCGCGGCGGATGAGGACGACGATCTTGCCGGCCACGTCGATGGCCTTGTAGTCGTCGTACTTGATGCCGGGAGCGGTGGCGCCGTAGCCGACGAAGACAAGCGGGGCGGAGACCTTGCCGCCGCCCGACAGTCCGAAGAGCTGGTAGTCGGCGCCCTGCTTCAGTTCGATGGTCTGCCCGGCGGGGCCTTTGAGCGAGAGGGTGCTGGCGCCGTCGAGTTCGGACGAGGAGACGAACGGGAACGGCTGGAACCAGCCGCCGTTGACGCCGCCGGGCTTGAGGCCGGAGGCGGCGAACTGCTTGGCGACGTACTCGGCGGCCAGCTCCAAACCCTTGGTGCCGACGCCGCGCCCCTCGCACTCGTCGGAGGCGAGGTAGGTGATGTCCTTGCGCATCCGCGCTTCGATGGGATTGGCGTCCTGCGCTTGCAGCAAAGGATAAGTCGCCCAGGCGACGAGCAGCAGCGCGAAGGTGCCTCGAACCCACAACCGGTTTGGCATCGCAACTTCCTCGGAAACAGGGGTGTTGTCCACTTTCGGGATAGTGCTGAATTTACGCGAACGCGGCCCGCGCAACAATCAGGCAGCGTGCAGAAATCGCGAGGGGCGAAAAGGAGAGCTAACCGCAGAGGCGCAGAGGAAGACAGAGAGCGTGAGAAGGGAAGCCGTAGGCGCAGGAGACGCGACCGGCAGGGAGCGGTGGAACCACGCGGCGGCGCATCGCGTATGCAGCGGCGAGCCGTGCCCCGTGAGGGGCCGGGCAACGGCGACGCCGAAGGCGAGCCGCGATACATGCTCAATACGCCGTCTTGTGGCGAGTTATGCGCAGCTCGCCCTCGGCGTCGCCAGTACCCGGTCCCTCACGGGGCACTGCTCGCCAGTGGATTGTCCGAAAAACGGGGCAGGATGTGCGGGCTGCGCCGTGTGTGCCGTGTGATGTTTGTCGCGGCGTGCCATTTCATGAATCGCTGTTTGCTTTGTCTTATTCAACGACGGAGTCTCGGTTCGATAATTCTTCCAACAAGAGCGATGCAAACCGCCTCTCCCGCAGTCGACAGCCGATCGCCTTCGCGTGATGGACCCGCGAACGCCGCAACCTGACGTGTGCTTGAGGAAGGAACCGATGAAGCATCGAATGCAATCATGGCTACGCCATGCCGCCGTGGGGGGAGTGCTGCTCAGCGCCCTCGCTGCTGGCGCCGCCCGCGCCCAGACCCTGGGTGCGCCGACGCAGCCTGCGATCCCCGTTGTCACCAGCGAACCGGCGCCACTGACGCTGCCGGAGGCGTCCCCGATCGGCGCCGCCAAGAGGGCGGCGCCGGCCACGACCGCCGCGATTCCGGAGGCGGGCTGCTCGGACTGCGGCAGCGGCGCCTTCGACTGGACTAAGTCGAAGTACCGCTACCAGAAGTTCTTCTGGCCCATCGGCTATCCCTCGATCCCGCCTTCCGGGCCGGGCCACTACTCCGCGCTCGA
>JAYSSW010000959.1:0-6025 GCA_043720335.1 Planctomycetia bacterium | reverse complement strand
GCCCTCAAACGGGATGATGAATTGATGGTCGTGCGGCCTCAGTTGCACGTGCTCACGTTGCAGGCGGACAGCAATCACGCGAATTCCTGGAGCATTGACCTTTGGCGAATCGTCCGGCACCAGAATCTCAGTCACTCCGTCGTCTTCAAGGAATGGAGCTGGCGACAGGTTTTCAAGCTGAAGGTTGCCATCGTCCCCTCTTGAGACGATCGAAGGATCAAGCCACGCAGCAATGAGATTTTTCGCGTTCAGGTCGATAGACACAGCTCGCTTCAAATCTTCCGGCAGCAGATCGTTTGGGTGCTTCGGTGCGGAAGCACGGCTCGTGCCCGCCAGATTCTCAAAATAGGGCGTAGCGCCTGGGGAGGAAGAAATGCCCATGTAAGCCGTATATTCAACTTCGCCCAGGATCATGCCCTGGTTGACGAGGCGGTGGAACGGCTCGGGGCAGGGGACGTGGCCGCGGTCGAAGAGGACCTTGTGCCAGAAGCGCGAGTAGAGCAGGTGCAGCACGGCGTGCTCGGCGCCGCCGACGTAGAGGTCGACGGGGAGCCAGTGCTTGAGCTTGGCCGGGTCGCAGAACGCCTGCGAGTTCTTCGGGTCGAGGTAGCGGAGGTAGTACCAGCACGAGCCGGCCCACTGCGGCATGGTGTTGGTCTCGCGGACATAACTCTTGCCGTCGCGCTCGACTTTCAGCCATTCCTTCGCTTTTTCCAGCGGCGGCTCCGGGTTGCCGGTCGGCTGGTAGTCCTCCAGTTCCGGCAGGCGCAATGGCAGATCTTCGGGGCGCAGCGGCTCGATCACGCCGGTGCGGTTGCCCTCTGCGTCGACCTCGTGCAGGATCGGGAACGGCTCGCCCCAGTAGCGCTGGCGGCTGAACAGCCAGTCGCGCAGCTTGTAGTTCACGCGCCGCTGGCCGCGCCCGTCCATCTCCAGCCACGCCGAGATCTGCTGCTTGAACTCCGCCGTCGGCCTGCCGTTGAACGTGCCGGAGTTGATCGCGATCCCTTCGTCGCTGAAGCAGTCGGTGAACATCTCGACGTGGAAGCGGTACAGGTGCTCGGTCACACGCAGCAGGCTCTGGCCCGACTGCTCCCAGATCGGCATCGTCTTGGTCAGCACTTTCATCTCGCTGTTCGTCAGCGTGTCGGGCGTTTTCTCCCTGGTGGAGATCGACAGGAACGCCTCGCCGTTCAGCTTCGCCAGCGTCTCGTGGATCTTCGTCTTCTCCAGCCACGCCCTGGGCGGCTTGACGACGGGGCGGATCGTCAGTCGGTACTGCACGGCGAACTCGAAGTCGCGCTCGTCGTGGGCCGGCACCGCCATGATCGCCCCGGTGCCGTAGGTCGACAGGACGTAGTCGGCGATCCAGATCGGGATCGCTTCGCCGTTGACCGGGTTGACCGCGAAGGCCCCGGTGTCGACGCCGGTCTTCTTCTTCTTGGCGTCGGTCCGTTCCATCTCGCTCTTGCGGGCCGCCTGCTCCTGGTAGGCGCGGACGCCGCTGAGCTTCTCCGGCGTGGTGATCGCGTCGACGAGGGGATGCTCCGGCGACAGCACCATGTAGGTGGCGCCGAACAGCGTGTCGGGGCGCGTGGTGAAGACGCGCAGCTTGGCCGGGCCGTCGGCGGGGGGCTTCTGCAGGGCGAAGTCGACCTCTGCCCCCTCGCTGCGTCCGATCCAGTCGCGCTGCATCTTGCGGATCGGCTCCGGCCAGTCGACCAGGGCGAGATCGTCGATCAGCCGCTCGGCGTAGTCGGTGATGCGCAGCAGCCATTGGCGCAGCGGCATGCGGACGACGGGGTGCTGGCCTCGCTCCGACTTGCCGTCGATGACTTCCTCGTTGGCGAGGACCGTGCCGAGCGCGGGGCACCAGTTGACCGGCACCTCGGCCTGGTACGCCAGCCGTTTGCTGTCGCGGTAAGTCCGCGTCGCCGCTTCGCCCTGCGCGGTCACTTCGCAGGGGATTGGCAGTTCGGCGATGGGGCGGCCCTTCTGCGTCGCCGGGTCGTACCAGGTGTCGAACAGGACGAGGAAGATCCACTGCGTCCAGCGGAAGTAGTCGGGGTCGGTGGTGTCGACCTCGCGTTCCCAGTCGTAGCTGAAGCCGAGCATCTTGATCTGCCGGCGGAAGGTGTCGATGTTCTTCTGGGTGGTGACGCGCGGGTGCGTGCCGGTCTGGATGGCGTACTGCTCTGCGGGCAGGCCGAAGGCGTCCCAGCCCATCGGGTGCAGAACGTGGAAGCCGCGCATGCGCTTGTAGCGGGCGAGGATGTCGGTGGCGGTGTAGCCTTCGGGGTGGCCGACGTGCAGGCCGGCGCCGGACGGGTAGGGGAACATGTCGAGGATGTAGTACTTCGGCAGGTCCGACAGGTCGGGCGTGCGGAAGGTGTGGTTCTCTTCCCAGTGGCGCTGCCAGCGCGTCTCGACGACTTTCGGATGGTAGGCGGGCATGGGAGAGGCTCCAGGGGATGGCGGCGGCACGCGGCGTTTTCGCAGGGATAACTTATCAGCGGCCAGCGCCCTGCGGCCAGCACGCCGCGGAAATAGCGGGCTGGCGTGCGGGAAGCCACCCATGGCATGAGGATGCCGAACCGGGAGAGGTTCGTTCTTCGATCAGGCGAACGGGTCGTCACACCTGCTGGGTCTGCCAGCGGCCGCGCGCGAAGCGGTGGAAGAAGAAGACGCCGCGCACGACGAGGTCGGCGAACATGGCGAGCCAGGCGCCGTACAGGCCAAGGCCGAGACCGGGGATGGAGCCAAGCTGCCAAAGATCGACGCTGGGCTGGGCCAGCCAGTAGGCGAGCGGGATGCGGACGGCGAAGAAGCCGATCCAGGTGAACAGCACCGGGACGCGCGTGTCGCCGGCGCCGCGCAGGGCCGACGTGAAGACGATGGTCGCAGCGAGGAAGGGCATCGCGAAAGCGACGAGCCGCAGCACCGGGACGCCGAGCGCGATGGCGCGGGAACCTTCGGGGAAGAACCGCCCGAACATCTGCGGGGCGAAGGTGAAGAAGACCGCTCCCATGAGGGTCATCACCGAGCAGCCCCAGACGAAGGAGATCCAGCCCGCGCGGGCGGCGAGGTGGGCGCGTCGGGCGCCGAGGTTCTGGCCAACCAAAGTCATGGCTGCGGTGCCGAACGCGGAGCCGGAGAGGAAGCCGAGCGCTTCCCAGCGGAGGGCGATGCCGTGGGCGCCGCCGGCGGCGTCGCCGAGCCTGTTGACGATGGTGAGGAACCAGAACTGCCCGGCGACGACGGAGAGCTGGTCGATGCCGCTGGGGATGCTGATGTTCAGCAGTCGGCGCAGCAGGCCGCGATGGGGCCGGAACATCGCCGCGTGCAGTTTCAGGCCGAAGCGGCCCTTGAGCAGCACGCCCAGCACCACGCAGGCGCCGAGGGCGTGGCTGCACGCGGTGCCGACGGCGATGCCGACGAAGCCGAGTTCGGGGAAAGGCCCCCAGCCCCAGCAGAAGCTCCAGGCGAGCGGCAGGTTCAGCAACGTGACGCCGATCATGACGTACAGCCCGGTGCGCGTGTCGCCGGCGCCGGTCAAGCAGGCGATGCCGGCCGACTCGACCATCGGGAAGACAAGCAGCATGAAGAGCGGCTGCAGGTAGCTCGAGGCGTAGACGGCCGCGTCCCCTTGAAGCCTGAGCACGCCGACGAGCCAGTCGATGCCGCCGCCGAGCGCGAGCGCCGTCGCCACGAAGCTGAGGATCAGCGCCAGCAGAAGGGATTGATGGGTGACGCGGACGGCGCTGTCGTGCTCGCCGGCGCCGACGAAGCGTGCGACCAGCGCGGTGCTGCCGACCGTCACGAACATCGTGTAGCAGGTGATGAACCAGGCGAGGTAGTGGGCGGTCGTCTGGGCCGACTGCAGAGCCGGCGAGTCGGCGGCTTCCTTCAGCAGCGACGCGAGAAAGGCGTCCGACATGAGGATGAAGAAGTGCAGACCTTGTTGCGCCAGCACGGGGATCGCCAGCGCAAGGACGACGCGCGAGCTGGGCGTCGGCAGCGCCGCTCCCTCCTCAGGGGTGACGGGTTCGTGGGGAATCTCGGCGGCTTCCTGCGTGCTCATGCCTGGATGATCCATTCCTCGCCGTCGGGGTGCCTGCGGATCGTATCGCCGGCGTGCAGCTTCCGTCCAGGCCGGCTCTCGGCTTCGCCGTTGACGCGGAACATGCCGGTGCGGACGATCCCCTTGGCCTGCCCGCCGGTGTCGGCCAGTCCGGCCAGCTTCACCGCCTGGGCCAGCGTGATGAACTCGCCTTGCAGCGCGATCGGAGACGCCAAAACATCACCTCGTTGGAAGGAACACCCGTGCAAGTACTTCGCGATTCATTCGATGATTTCAAGCCCGCTGCCGATAGGCTGCGGGGTTGCAACTTCCACCCGCGCCGTCTAACGACGGCGGGCTTGAAATCATTGAACAAATCTTGCCGCCTGCGTGGCTCCAAGCATTCTATCCCTTTCACCGCGAAGCTCGCCATTGTCCCCCCGCCCGCCAATGCAACAAAGCGGCGCCGACCAACCGTCGGCGCCGCCTGGGGATTGTTCACTTCGGGGTCGTGCCGGGCTACTTCAACTCGACCGACCAGTAGGCGTTGTCGAGGAAGGTCTTCCACGACTGGTACTTCTTGCTGGTCAGCTTCAGGTTCAGCATCGGGCTGCGCTTCGGCTTCTCCGGCTTGCGGATCAGCCCCATGTTGGCCTGCTTCGGGGTTCGGCCCCCCTTCCGCACGTTGCAGTTCACGCACGCGCACACGATGTTCTCCCAGCTGCTCACGCCCCCCTGGCTGCGCGGGACGACGTGGTCCAGGCTCAGCTCCGCCGTCGCGAAACGCTTGCCGCAGAACTGGCACTGGTTGTTGTCGCGGGCGAAGATGTTCCGCCGGTTGAACTTGATCGTGTGCTTGGGCACCTTCTCGTAGTCGAGCAGGCGGATGACGCGCGGCACCTGGATCTGCGTGTTCGAGGTGCGGACCCAGTCGTCGTCCTCCTCGCGGAAGTGGTGGAGCCGGAACTCGCTCACCTCGCGCCAGGTGTCGAAGTCGTACGTCATGTACTGGCCGTCCTCAAGGCTGACCACCTCGGCCTGCTCCTTGCACAGCAGAATGAACGCCCGCCGCACGGTGATGACGTGGACGGCCATGAACATCTTGTTGAGCACGAGAACGCTGGCGTCGAGCGGCGAATGGCTGGTCGAGTGCATGGAACCCCCTGACGCGAGGAAATAGGGCCGATTCGCACCGGGAGGCGACGCGACATCCCTGCCAACAAGACGCGCCCAGGCAAGATCAGGTTCGAGGCAACTTCATCATAACAAGCCTTTCCCCGCGCACGCAAGCGCCCGCCCCCCGTTCGCGCGATTTTCACAAACGCCCCCGCGCCGCGATGGGCGAAGCGATCTTCCTCGTTGCCTGGCACAGGTGGGCAACGAGGAGAGAATTTCGGCTGGGCACACTTGGAAGCTGTTTCAAAACCTCGTGCTGGCAGGCGCCGCTCGTGCTGGCGGCGGCGTGGACGGCGGGGATCGTGCTCGACCGTGTCTTCGTGGCGCCGCTGCCGATCAGTATGACCGGCGACCAACGGCTCCTGCCCCCCTCCCTGCATTCGCCTGCGCGATTCCTGCGCGCAAGTCCGCCTCGGGCTTGCGTTCCTTGCGTGTTCCGCGATTCCTGGCGAATCTTGGCAAGATTCCGCCTCGGCGAACGAATCCTTTGTCGAAAGCGGTCCCGAAAAGCGCGAACGAAAACGCCGGGTGGATCGTCTTCTTCATAGAATGTCCTGCCCGCCAAAGACGCTCATCCGATCTGACGATGCTTTCGTGATTGATTCTCGCCCAACCCGCCCCCGGTGTTCCGATGACCTCCACCCTCGTTGATCGCGGCCAATTCCTGCACCATCTGAAGCAGAGCCGGCTTCTCACGTCGCATCAAATGCGCGTGGTCGTTGACCGGCTCAGCAAGATCGAGGACGCGCGCGAGATCGCCAAGGCGCTGGTGAAGTGGAAGCTGCTCAC
>JAYSSW010000958.1:0-12914 GCA_043720335.1 Planctomycetia bacterium | reverse complement strand
ATCCCCAGGGACGCCGTCCCTGGGCTTTCCGTGGGATCAATCATCGCGGACGCGAATAACGTCGCAACGCTCATCATCAACCCCTGCTAAAAAGGTTCCTTCGTTTGTTCTCGCCGTTGTTCCATCTCTATGACTCGCTCGGCACGAACGACTTGATCCAGGTCGGCGTGCTCGCGGTGGTCCTGTTCGGCTTCCTTCGCTTCCTGAGCCGCACCGGCACGGGGTCGTCGATCGGCCGCGGGCTGGGGCTGGTGGTCGCCGGGCTGTTCCTGCTGGCCCAGGTCGTCATCGCCAGCCTCGACCTTGTCGAACTGAGCGCGCTGCTCGACTACCTGTTGACCACGTCGCTGCTGGCCCTCGTCATCCTGTTCCAGCCGGAGCTGCGGCGCGGGCTGATGATGCTGGGGCGGTCGACGTTCTGGCAGGTCTGGGCGCCGAGCAAGCACGACATCGCCGACCCGCTGGCCGACGCCGCCGAGGCGATGTCGCGCGACGGGGTCGGCGCGCTCATCGCCATCCAGCGCAGCGTGAACCTGATGCAGTACATCGAGACGGGCGACCGGCTCGACAGCAAGGTGACGGCGGCGCTGCTGCGCACGGTGTTCATGCCGAAAAGCCCGCTGCACGACGGGGCGGTGATCGTGGTGAACGGCCGGGTGGTGGCGGCGGGATGCCAGCTGCCGATGCGGTCGGCGGAGCGCTTGACCGAATCGACCGCGACGATGCACATGGGCATGCGCCACCGGGCTGCGCTCAGCCTGAGCGAAGAGAGCGATGCGATCGTGCTGGTCGTGAGCGAGGAGACGGGCCGCATCTCGGTCGCCTGCGCGGGACGGTTCGAGCCGGTGCCGCGCGGCAACCTGGCCCGCAGGCTCGTCGAGCTGCTGCACGCGCCGGCCCCGCCGCAGTCGCCCGCGCGCCTCGCCGCCTGACCGAACCAACCACGAGGAGCACGGATGCTGACTCGCCTGCATGGCTGGTGGACCACGTTCCGGTTTCGGCACATCGTGCTGGAGCTGTTCGTCTCCGTCTGCCTCGCCTTCCTCATCTGGCTGTACATGCACAACCGCTCGCGCAGCTCGGTCGACCATGTCAGCATCCCCGTGCAAGTGACACTGGCCGCCCACCAGAGCGAGAACTTCGCCCTGGAGTCGGCCACGCCGTCGCGCGTCGTCGTGTCGTTCAGCGGCCCGAACTCGCGCATGCGCGACCTGAAGCGCAGGCTGCAGAAGGGGGTCGTGCAGGCGACGAAGGTGATCGCCGTCCCGGTCGACAAGCAGGGCGAAGCGATGTTCTGCGAGCAGGTCAGGCTGCGCGGCGACGACGTCGCGGTGCCGGCGGGCGTCGTCGTGGAACTGGCCGAGGACAACGCGACGCTGCCGATCACGGTGCATCGGCTGGTCGAGAGGCAGTTGCCTGTGAAGCTGGAGTACGCCGGCGAGGCGAGGCTGTCGCAGGTGAAGCTGGAGCCGCCGACGGTGCTGGTGCGCGGGCCGAAATCGGTGCTGGACCGGGCGACGCACCTGCCGACGCAGGCGTACTCAACCACGGTCGGCGCCGACGCGACGGAGGCGGAGCTGCGCGACAGCGTGGCGCTGGCGTCGGAGCTGGAAGGCAGGCCGGTGCAGGCGAACCCGAAGCAGGTGCAGATCCGCTGCAAGGCGGAGCCGAAGCAGAAGGTGTACGACTTGACCGAAGTGCCGGTCCATTTCCTGTGCCCGATGAACTTCGCGTGGAAGCCTCGTTTCGCGGACGAGCCGTCGGGGAAGGTGACGTTGAAGGTGCGCGGCCCGGTGACGGAGCAGCCGCCGCCGGTGCTGGCGTTCATCGACCTGACGGGGGCGAGCGTGGCGCGGGGGCGAAATCTGGCCCCGTTGCGGCTACAATTGCCGAAGGACTTCGAGCTGGCCCAGCCGCAGCCCCCGCTGGTGTCGTTCATTCTCGAAGAGTCGGTGAACGCGACGACGGTGGGGCGCAGGCCGCTGGAGCCGTAGCGGTTTGTTGAATGTCGAAAGTCGTTGGATGAGGCGACAGAAAATTCCACCAGCCCGCTTACGCAGGCCGTTCGCCTGAACCAGAACCATGAATGCGACGTCTGGCGATTCTCGCGTTTGCTGCAAGGTTCTTCCGCGGCCCTTTCCATTTTTTCGATCAGGCGAACGGCCTGCGTAAGCGGGCTGGTGGAATTTTGCAAAGACCGAATCTGAAACAACAGACACGATCAGTCATCACGAAGTAAATTCGATTCGCGATTGAGTTGATTCTCATGGATCTGCAAGCGACCTGTGAAGACCTGGCACGCCGCGCTCGCGCGGCGTCGCGGCAGTTGGCGAACGTCGTCGGCCTGCGCAAGAACCGCTGGCTGACGCAGTCGGCCGACGCGCTGGAGCAGCGCGGCGCCGAGATCGTCGAGGCCAACCAGAAGGACGTCGCCGGCGCGGCCGACTTCGGCTTGACGGCGGCGCAGATCGACCGGCTCCGCCTCACGCCCGAGCGCATTCGTGCGGCCGCGAACGGGCTGCGCGAGATCGCGGCGCTCCCCGATCCGATTGGACGCGTCCTCGACAGCAGCATCAGGCCGAACGGCTTGCAGGTCCACAAGATCGCCGTGCCGCTCGGCGTGATCTTCTTCATCTACGAGTCGAGGCCGAACGTCACCGTCGACGCCGCCGGCCTGTGCGTCAAGAGCGGCAACGCGATCCTGCTGCGTGGCGGCAAGGAGGCGCTGCGCTCCAACACGGTGCTGCACGAGATTCTGCAAGACAACCTGCGTGCCCTCGATCTCCCCGCCGACGCCGTGCAGCTGATCGCGACGACCGACCGGGCGGCGGTCGGGCATCTGCTGAAGCTGAGCCAGCACATCGACCTGGTGATCCCGCGCGGCGGCGAGAGCCTGATCCGCCGCGTCGCCGCCGAAGCGACCATGCCGGTGCTGAAGCACTACATGGGCAACTGCCACGTCTACGTCGACCGCGGCGCCGACCTCGACATGGCGCAGCGGATCATCGTCAACGCGAAGTGCCATCGGCCCGGCGTCTGCAACGCGGCGGAAAGCCTGCTCGTCCACAGTGATGTTGCTGCGGCGTTCCTGCCGCGTGCGCTCGCCGCGCTGCGCGACAAAGGCGTCGAGATTCGCGGCTGCCCGGCCACCTGCGCGCTGTTCCCGCACGCCAAGCCCGCGACCGAAGACGACTACGCGGCCGAGTTCCTCGACCTGATCCTGTCGGTGAAGGTCGTCGCAAGCCTTGAAACGGCCATCGAGCACATCACGCGGTTCGGCTCGCAGCACACCGAGGCGATCGTCACGAACGACCTGGCAGCTTCTCAACGCTTCACCGCCGAGATCGACGCGGCGGCGGTCGTGGTCAACGCCAGCACGCGGTTCAACGACGGCTTCGAGCTGGGCCTGGGCGCCGAGATCGGCATCAGCACCGACAAGTTCCACGCGCGCGGCCCGTGCGGACTGCGCGAATTGTGCAGCACGAAGTACGTCCTGCATGGCAACGGCCAAGTCCGGGCGTAAGATGGAAGTGGATGAATCGCCGCCCCCACTCCCTTCGGGCGTGACGATTGCTTGGCCTGCGGTCGATAACTCCCCAGCGGTTGCTGAAACAGGCGTTCGCCATGATGCTCGTCGGGATCGTCCTTGCTCTGCTGCTGGTGCTGCTCCTGCCGGGCGCCGCGTTCCTGCTGGGACGCTACCTGCAGCGCCGGCCCGAACCGCAGGAGCTGCTGTCGGCCGTGATGCGGCAGCACATCGAGCTGTACCAGGGGGCGCCGTTCAACCAGGCGGCGGTCGAGTCGGCGAAGGAGCGTTTCGTCGCCCTGCTCGACCGGGGCGAAGCGGCGGCGGTCGAAGCGGCGCTGCGGCCCGGCACGCAGTATGTTTTCCAGGTGCGCGCCCTCAGCGAGATCGGCTCCGAGACCGCAGGCCAGATCCTCGAACGCCAGCTCCAGCGCCGCCTGACCGACGACCATCTGGAACAGACGTGGTACTGGATCGACGTGGCCCACGGGCTGCGGATGCTCAACCGCCCGGAAAGCCTGCCGCACCTGCTGCGCTGCGCCGACGCGGCCGGCGCCGCTCCGCTGGGGCACTTCTACGCCGCCGAGACGGTCTGCTTCCTCGGCTTCGCGGGCTACGTCCGCCAGCCCGACACCGCGCTGGGCCGGGCGGCGCTGCGGACGCTGCACCGCGCGGTCGAAGGGGTGCGTTTCGGAGTGCATCCGCAATTGGTCGCCGAGGCCCGCTTGGGCGAGCTGGTGGACCAGGTCTGGGACCGGCAGCCCGCGTCGATGTCGCCGCTGCACGTGAGGCTCGCGATCGAGTCGCTGCGGCTGCTGCGCCGCTCGCCCCATCTCAAGCCGATCTTCAGCGACGACGCCTCCGACCGCGAGGCGTTCGAGTGGCAGATGTCGCGGCTGGCCGCGCTGGAGCCTGCACTGCGCGACTATCTGCAGAAGGCGTCGCTGCTGCCGCTGCTGCACCACGCGAAGGGGATCGACCGGGCCGACGTGCTGCACGCGATGAACGACCTGCGCTGCGACACGGGGGTCGAGCTGCTGCGCTACTTCCAGAAAGGCACGGGCGACCACGCCGAGGCGATCATCGCGGTGCTGCGCTGGTCGCGTGATCCGCGCGTGGGGCAGTTCCTGCGTGACTTCGCGGAGCGGACGGTGCCGATGCGGAAGCGTGCGAAGTCGCGTCGCAGCGTGCTGCCGCCGAGCCGGCCGTCGCTGTCGGACGACATCCCGTACCACGACATCCTGCGCAGCCTGCGCGGGCATCCGTCGGCCGAGACGGAGGTGGTCCTCGTGCTGGCCAGCCAGGACTGGGATCCGACGTTCCGCATGGCCGCCTACAGCAGTCTCGGCTGGTGGGAGCCGGTCCATCGCGCGGAGGTGATGGAGGCGCTGCAGACAGGCCGCCGCGACCCGAACCCGGAGGTCCGCCACTGCGCCCGCGCCGCGCTGGCGCGGCTCGGCGAACGGGCGGCGCTGCACTGGTTTCGGCAGGCGCTGCTGAGCGAACAATTGCCGCAGCGGCTCGAAGCGATCCATTTCATCGCGCAGGAAAGCCTGACGCTGCTCTGGCCCGAACTCGACCGCCTCGCCGACTCGGAAGATCCCGACATCGCGGTGCGAGCGTGGGAGGCGATTGAACGATTGGCCGAGCAGATGGACGGGGCGTAGCGAGCCGCGTAGTTCGCCCAGAATCTGCTACGAGGCAAATTTCTCCTGAACTGCCGATTGTTCCAAAGCCGATACATCAGGCGTACCTTTCCTCCACGGAAGAATGCCATGATGGGCAAATCGCGCCGTTGGCACGGTCTGGCGTATGCTCTGCTGCTCGCCGCGACGGGCTGCAAGGGGCTGTTCGGCTCGCACGGCCTGCCGGACGATCCGCTGTTCGCCAACCGCAAACCGGCGGAAGGCAAGGCGACGCAGGCCGCGCCGCCGCGCTGGTTCCGTTCCGAGCCGAGGCCGCCGTTCAATCCCTACTTCGCCGACCTGCGAGGCGGAATCCAGCAGACGTCGGCGAGCGAAGCCGCCCCGCCGCACGACGGCGCCGCTCCCGACGAATAGAATCTCCGCGACCGCAACCATCGCCGGGGATTCCTCGCTCGTGCCATCCTCACGACTCCGCTCGCTGTTGAAACTTGGTCTGCTCGTCGCCTTCCTCGCCGCCGCCGTCGCCTGGCTGCGTTTCACGGACACGGGCCGCAGCATCACGCCGCAATCGGTGCTGGCGTGGCTGCGCGGCTTCGACCCCCTCTCCGCCACGCTCGTCTATCTCGCCGTCTACATCGTGGGGACCGTGCTGCTCGTCCCCGGCACCCTTCTCAGCTTCACCGGCGCCCTTTTGTTCGGCGCGTACCTCGGCACCCTTTGGACCTGGATCGGCGCGGTCATCGGCGCCACGCTGTCGTTCCTGCTGTCGCGCGCCCTGGGCCGCGACTCGGTCAACCAGCTCCTCGGCGGCAGGCTGCAGGCGCTGGAAGACCGGCTGCGCGACAACGCCTTCACCGGCCTGCTCATCCTCCGGCTGATCCCGCTCTTCCCGTTCACCGCCCTCAACTTCGGCTGCGGCCTGACCAGCATCCGCCTGCGCGACTTCGTCCTCGCCACCGCTCTCGGCATACTGCCAGGCACCTTCGTCTACCAGTACCTCTTCGCGACCGTCGGCGAAACGATCCTCAGCGACGGCATCGGCTCCCGCCTCGCCGACCCCAACCTCGCCATCGCCCTGGGCCTGTTCGTCGCGTTCCTCCTCGCCGCCCGCTGGCTGTCGCGCCGCTTCGCGACGAAAGGCGCTAATCAGAAAGAAGCCGAGAAAAAAGCAGACTAACCGCAGAGACGCAGAGGAAGAGGCAGAGGAAAGACAGGGGAGGTGAAAGGGTGTGTTGCCAAGCCCCACCATGAGCAACGCGATTGGTGGGGTTGTGGGGCAAGCTGCCGAGCTTGCCGATTGCATGGAGCAAGCTCGGCGGCTTGCTCCACACCGGTCGAACCCCCAGGAATCGCTTCGCTCATCCTGGGGCTTGGGAACTCTCTCCTTCTCCCCCTGCCTTTCTCTGTCATTCCTCTGCATCTCTGCGCCTCTGCGGTTAGCACACCTTGTCTTTCCCATTTTCATGGCGGGGGCTTGCCTTCGCGTGTTGCAACCGCGAAGCTATTTCCAAACCCCGCGAGCCACCATCAGGACGACGAAAACATGTCCGACACCTCCATCAACGCCGAGCCGCCAAAGCCCTTCATCGCCGACGACCAGCACATCCCCGAGTTCACCTGGTCGGCCGTGCTGGTCGGAGCGGTGCTGGGCATCGTCTTCGGGGCGTCGTCGCTCTATCTCGTCCTGAAGGTCGGCATGACCGTGTCGGCGTCGATCCCGGTCGCGGTCCTGTCGATCACCCTGTTCCGCTGGATGGGCAACACCTTCGGCATCCGCAAGGCCACCATCCTCGAGAACAACATCGTCCAGACCACCGGCTCGGCAGGCGAGTCGATCGCCTTCGGCGTCGGCGTCACCATGCCAGCCCTGCTGCTCATCGGCTTCGAGATGGACCCCGTCCGCGTCATGGTCGTCTCGCTGCTCGGCGGACTGCTCGGCATCCTCATGATGATCCCCCTCCGCCGGGCCTTCATCGTCAAGCTGCACGGCAAGGCGGGCGAGCCGGGCAAGCTCCTCTACCCCGAAGGCACCGCCTGCGCCAAGGTCCTCGAATCGGGCGAGCGCGGCGGCGCCAGCGGCGCGACCGTGTTCATCGGCTTCGGCCTCGCCTTCTTCCACAAGCTCGCCACCGAGACCTTCAGCTTCTTCGCCAGCGGCCTGAACGTGCCCCTGAAGCTCGGCGCCACCGCCACCGACGCCTTCAGCAAGGTCGCCAAGCTGACCGGCGAATTCGCGACCGAACTGCTCGGTGTCGGCTACATCATCGGCCTGCGCACCGCCGCCATCATGATGGGGGGCGCCGTGCTCGGCAGCTGGGTCATCCTCCCCGCCCTCGCCATGTCGACCATGACCGACGACGAACGCGCCCGCAACTTCCGCTTCATCGGCGCCGGCTGCGTCGCGGCGGCGGGCATCATCAGCATGATGAAGACCCTGCCCATGATCGTTGGCTCGATCCGCGCCGGCCTCTCCACTCTTAGTGGCGGCAGCAAGGAGGAGGCGGCGCGCCACCAGCATCGCACCGACGACGACATGCCGTTCTCCTACCTCGTCGTCGGAATGATGGTGCTGCTCTGCCTTCTCGCCGTCTTCCTCATGCGCGAAGTCAGCCCCGCCTACGCCATCTTCGGCTCGGTCCTCGTTCTGCTGTTCGGTTTCCTGTTCGTCACCGTGTCGTCGCGATTGACCGGCGAGATCGGCTCGTCGTCCAACCCGATCTCCGGCATGACGGTCGCCACGTTGCTGATGACGTGCCTCATCTTCCTCGCGCTCGGCATGACCAGCCCGCAGGAAGCGGTGCTGGCCCTGTGCATCGGCGGCGTCGTCTGCATCGCGGCGTCCAACGGCGGCACCACCTCGCAGGACCTCAAGACGGGCTTCCTCGTCGGGGCCACGCCACGCTTGCAGCAGTGGGCCATCCTCATCGGGGCGGCCACGTCCGCAGTCGTCATTGGCTACACGCTCCTGCTGTTCGCGTCGGCCGGCACCATCTACAGCCAGCGCAACCTGCCTGCGGTCAATCTCAAGCACCTGCTCGACAAACTCGACAAAACCGAAGAGTACGAAGGCGAGAAGTTCCACGTCTGGCAGGTGACCGAGGACGAGGATTTTCCTGTGAAGAATGGCGCGGAGGAAACCGCGAAAGTCAAAGCGGGCAAGTACCTTGTCGATTCCGCAGGCAACGTGTGCTACCTGGTCGACCCGACCATCACCGGCCGCGTGACCGAGAAGGACGAGTCCATCGACCCGATCACCAGCGACGTGAAGCTGACGGCCGACGAACGCAAGCGAATCCCCGACACGATGACCCTGCGTGGCAAGGACAGCAAGATCCCGGTCGTGATGACGACGTATCGGCTGTGGCGCAACGAGAAGCCTCCCGCAAATGCCGACGCCAAGGCGCTGGCCGAGCTGCCTCCCTACTCCGACAAGCTGGACGAGAAGGGGCTGTACCTCGTCGATTCCGAGGGCCGGGTCACCCACAAGGTGACGTTCCGCCGGGTGGCGATGAAGTTCCCCGCGCCCAAGACGCAGGTCATGGGGATCATCATCAACGGCCTGCTGAACCAGAAGTTGAACTGGGCGATGGTGCTGATCGGGGCCTGCATCGCGGTCACGCTGGAGCTGTGCGGCGTGTCGTCGCTGGCGTTCGCGGTCGGGCTGTACGTGCCGATGTCCGCCTCCGCGCCGATCTTCGTCGGCGGCGTTGTCCGCTGGCTCGTCGACACTTCAACATTGCGGCAGGCCAGGGCGGAAGCGAGCGCGTCGGTCGCCGACGGCATGTCGGAGGCCGAGGCCGAGGTGCAGGCCATCGCCAAGAGCGAAACCAGCAGCGGCATGCTGCTGGCGTCCGGCCTGATCGCCGGCGGCAGCCTCGCGGGCGTGCTGTACTCGTTCCTGAACTTCCTGCCCAGAGAGACGCTCGACCAGATGGATTTCTCCGGCGTGCTCAAGTCGTTCCTTGCCGAGTTCCACATCGAAATGCTGTCGCTCGCCGTCTTCCTCGCGCTGGCGAGCGTCCTTTACGCGGTCGGCGCCGGCAAGCTGTTCGTCGCCAAGGACGAAACCGAGAAACCTTCGGTTTGACCTCACGGGAGTTCGCATGCGTGTCCTTCTCGGCAGCGGCGGCTTCCGCACGCCCGATCGCGTCGCCAGCCTGCGCGCCGCGATGCAGGCCCACTTCGGCGGCGTGCGGAAGCTGCTGTTCGTGCCGTTCGCCCTGCGCGACCACGACGCCTACGTGCGGACGATGATCGAGCGCGGCGTCGACGCGGGCTACGAACTCGACGGCATCCACCGCCACGCCGACCCGGTGCAGGCAGTTCGCGACGCGGAAGCGATCTTCATCGGCGGCGGCAACACCTTCCGTTTGCTCGACGCGCTGCACCGCCTCCAGCTTCTCGAACCGATCCGCAATCGCGTATTGACAGGCATGCCGTACCTCGGCGTGAGCGCGGGGACGAACGTCGCCTGCCCGACGATCAAGACGACCAACGACATGCCGATCGTGCAGCCGGCCAGTTTCGACGCGCTGGGGCTGGTCCCTTTCCAGGTGAACGCCCACTACTACGAAGGCATGAACTGGGTCAAGATCGGCGACGCCTTCCACGAGCATTTCGGCGAAACCCGCGACGACCGCCTGCGCGAGTTCCACGAGATGAACGACACCCCGGTCGTCGGCCTGTGGGAAGCAGGCCTGCTGCACTACGACGGCCAAACGCTGCGCTTGAGCGGCGCGGCCGCGCGCGTGTTCCGCAAGGGGCAGCCGCCACAGGACGTGGCGGCGGGGATGGTGATTTTAGATTGATGATCGCAGATTTCAGATTTTTTCATCGTTGATCGTCGAACCGCACTTCAGTTTGTCGCTCGATTTCGTGATTCCACATTCTTCTAAAATCTCTGTGCCTTGCCTGGGGGGAGCGGGCAGCAACAGCGTGAAACGGACGCATCAAGGGGCGTTGCATGGCGAGCCAGACGCTGAACACGACGGTGCAGTACCTGCGCAGCTTGTTTGCAGGCAACGGGTTGAAGGACCATCCCGACGCCGAGCTGCTGCGCCGCTTCCACGCCCAGAGCGACCAGGCCGCCTTCGCGGAGCTGGTGCAGCGGCACGGGCCGTGGGTGCTGGGCGTCTGCCGTCGCGTGCTGAACAACGACCACGACGCCGAGGAGGCGTTCCAGGCGATTTTTCTGGTTCTGGCCCGCAAGGGGGCGACGCTTCGCTGGAACGAACGGCTGTCGAACTGGCTGCACGGCGTCGCGCTGCGGACCTCGCAGAAGCTGCGCACCACCTCGGCACGGCGCCAGCGGCACGAGCACGCCGCCGCCGAGCAGCGCCACGAAAACGTGCCGCAGGCCGACACGACCAGCGACGACTGGCAGATCCTTGTCGATGAGGAATTGCAGCGGATGCCCGCGAAGCTGCGCGATCCGCTGTTGATGTGCTATTTGCAAGGCCTGAGCCGCGAGGAGACCGCCAGCGCCCTGGGCTGGAGTGTCGGCGCCGTGAAGGGGAGCTTGGAACGCGGCCGGCAGTGGCTGCGTTCGCGGCTCGTCAAGCGCGGCATGCTCTGCACCACGCTGTTCCTGGCCGGCACGCTGTCGGCTTCCGCGAGCCAAACGGTGTCACCGGCGCTCGTCGCTGCGACGGTGCAGGGCGTAGTGATGGGATCGTCCACGGCGGTCGCGTCGCTCGCCAAGAGCGTCATCGCCGGCATGGCGTGGGGCAAGGCGAAGGCGTTCATCGCCGCGTCGCTGTTGCTGGTCGGCGTCGCCGAGGGCGGCGGCTGGATCGCGTGGAACCACGCGGGCAGCCCTGACACGACGGATGCGGTCGTCGAGAAGGAGCCGCCGCCGCAAGCGACGCCGGTGAACCTGCCGCTGCCTCCGGGCAGCACGGTGGAGCGCCTGCCGTCGATCCCGCTGCAGCCCCTGTTGCCGCCGAACTTGTGCATCATCGTCACCAACCAGGGGACGTTCCTGGTTCGCCTCGATCCCGCCACCCGCAGCGCGACCTACCAGCGCATCGAGGACTCGGAAGGGATCGAGGACTGACACGAAACACGCCCCGCGTCGTCGGAACGGCGCCGGGGCTTCCGCGAATTCCCCAAGGAGAATGACATGTTGATTCGGAAGATGTGGCTGCTGTCGGTCGCGGCGCTGCTGCTTGTTTCGTCGGCCGCTCCCGCCCAGGCGCCGCCGGCCACGACCAAGACGATCCGCGTGCAGGTCCAGCACGGACAGGCCGGCGCCGTGCAGCAGTTCCAGGTATTCGATCCGGCCAACGGGCAGCGTTTCCAGATCCAGGGGCAGGCCCAGCTCCCCGACAACGTGGCCGTCACGCTGAGCCATTTCATGGGCAACGCCAGCAGCGCGACGCTGCCGTGGGGCGGCATGAAACTGAAGAAGACGCCGTCCGTGCTGCAGGAGCAGCTCGGCTTGGCCAAGGACAAGGGGCTGGTCGTGTCGGGCGTCGACGCCAACTCCGCCGCCGAGAAGGCCGGGCTGAAGACGAACGACCTGCTGCTGAAGATCGACGGCAAGGACGTGCCGAACGACCTGCAGGGGCTGACGAAGCTGGCGAAGGACTGGAAGGCTGACACGGCCGTCGAAGCGGTCGTGCTGCGCAAGGGCAAGGAAGAAACGCTGAAGGCGGTCAAGCTGCCGGCGATCGCGGCGGGCGCCAACCCGTTCGGCGCCCAGGACCTGATCCTCATCAACCCGATGGTGCTGCCGCGGATCCAGTTCCAGCAGGTGATGCCGGCGTTCCCGCAGTTCCAGCCCGGACAGGTCCAGCCGACGCCGGCTCTCCCCGCTTTCCCGCGTGTCCAGGTCGTGGTGAACCCGGCGCAGCAGGGACGGATCATCAACCTGCAGATGCAGAAGATGGTCAACAACGCCAAGATCACGATCCAGCAGAAGAACGACGACTTCGACTTGGAGTACGCGGAAGGCGAGCTGAAGATCACCGCGAAGGGGAAGGTCGAGAACGGCGTCGCCAAGGCGAGCACCATCGTGGTGATCGAGGGGAAGAACAGCAAGATCTACAACAAGCTGGAAGACGTGCCGCAGCAGCACCGCGAGAAGTTGCAGCAGATGCTGCCCAGCACCAACCCGTTCCAGTTCCAGCCGCTGAACCTTCAGCCCGGCCTGTTCACCCCGGCCGTCCCCGGCGTGCCGGCCGTCCCCGGCCAGCCGCTGCCTGGCAACGACGCTTGATCCCGTAACCGACCCGGCGAGCCGCATTCGTCCAGCGGCTCGCGACCAACGAAAAGCGTCGCTCGAACTCCGGTTCGGCGACGCCTTGTTTTTTCCCGTGGTGCTGCAGGCGGGCCTTATGCACCGCACACCGCCGGTCGTTTCACTCCTCCGCCTTCGGCCTGGCGAAGAGCTGCGTGTAGTAGATCTGGCCGGTCTTGTCGCGCGACAGGCCCAGGCCGATCTCGCTGAACTCGGCCAGCAGGATGTTCTCGCGGTGGTTCTTCGAGTCCATCCACGCCTTCATCAAGGTCGCAGGCGGCACGGCGGCGTCGCAGGCGGCGATGTTCTCGCCCCCTTTTTCGAAGCGGTATCCCGCCGCCCGCATCCGGTCGAACGGCGTCTTGCCGTCCAGGTTGTGCTCCATCTTCGCCTGCTTGGCCATGTTGTCCGAGTGCGACCGGGCGAGCTTCAACAGCTGCGGACTGGCCTTGAGCGGCGGCAGGTCGCGCTTCTTGCGCTCCAGGTTGGTCAGCTCGACGAG
>JAYSSW010000957.1:0-2861 GCA_043720335.1 Planctomycetia bacterium | reverse complement strand
CCCCTTCGTGTCCTTCGTGGATAAGCCTCTTGTTCGCCTTGGAAGACCCTGGATCGTGTGGTAAAATAATGAAGGGTCCAAGAAGCCTCGCAGCCGCGACGAACCACCCGCCACTCTCCTGCACGCTGCGTTCCCTCCGCGTCGACCCGCCCGATTCCGCCGCCTCTTCCGCTTTTCCTCGGAGGCATGGTATGACTCGTCTGCTCGGCATCTCCGCCTGCGCGCTGTTGGCGATCCCCACGTTTTTCCTGCTTGGCCAGCCTCCCGTCGCCCCGGCGCAGCCCAAGCCGGACAACTACTGGAACGTGGATGACGTGCGCATCGGCATGAAGGGGGTCGGCAAGACGGTCATCAAGGGGACCAAGATCGAGTCGTTCGACGCCGAGATCCTCGGCGTCATGCGCAACATCAGCCCCGGCCGCGACATGATCCTGGCCCGCCTGTCCGGCGCGGGCCTGGAGAAGACCGGCGTCATCGCCGGCATGAGCGGCAGCCCTGTCTATATCCAGGGCAAGCTGCTCGGCGCCGTCGCCTACGCCTGGCCCTATGGCAAGGAGCCGATCGCCGGCATCACCCCGTTCAGCCAGATGCGCGAGTTCGTCGCGTCCTACGAGAAGCGCGACCTTGCCGCGAAAAGCAAGCCCGCCCGCATCGGCCTTTCGACGCCGCTGCTGCTCGAAGGCCGCGAATACGAGCGCGTCACCGTGTCGAACGACCACAGCGAACCGTCGCCGACCGCCGCCGACGGGCTGTGGATGGTGCCACTGAAGACGCCGTTGATGACGACCGGCATGTCGCCTCGTGCGCTCGCCGTGCTGCGCGACCAGCTGCAAACCTTCGGCGTGGTGCCCATGCAAGGCGGCGGCGTCGCGGGCAACATCCCAGACGCCGAGCGCAACATCCCGCTCGAAGCGGGCGGCGCCCTGTCCGTCGCCATGATCACCGGCGACTTCGACATGTCGGGCATCGGCACGGTCACGCACATCGAAGGCAAGCGCGTCTACGGCTGGGGGCATCCGTTCATGAACCTTGGCGGCTGCGACCTGCCGTTGATGACCGGCTTCGTCCACGTCATCAACCCGCGTCTCACCACCAGCTTCAAGATGGGGTCGCCGCTCCAGACCGTCGGCGTCATCAATGCCGATGTCAGCACCTGCATCGCCGGCTGGCTCGGCCGGCAGCCCGACATGCTGCCGGTCAACATGACCGTGCTCAGCGAGCCGGCCGCGAAGGCGCAGACCTTCAACGTGAAGGTCGTCCGTCAGAAGCAGATGGTCGGCTCTCTTGTGGTGATGGCCCTGACCAACGCCATCGACATGGAAGGCGACCTGCCCGACGACATCACAGCACAGCTCAAGGTGCGCGTCGATCTCGATGGCCGCGAGCCGCTGATCTTGCAGGACATGTTCTCCGGCCCGATGGTAGCGGGACAGCGCGGGCCGCAGACGCTGTTCGCGCCGGTCGGCGTGGTGATGAGCCAGCTGACAAACAACACGTTCGACAACCTGCGCATCAAGGGGGTCGAAGCGGTCATCGAAATCCTGCCGGGCCGGCGCACGGCCGAGATCGAATCGATGGAGTTGGAAAGCGACACGCTCGCCCCCGGCGACACGCTGAAGGCGCACGTCACGCTGCGGCCCTACAAGGCGCCCCGGCAGCGCGTCACTGTCAACTTGCCGCTGCCCGCCGACATGCCGGAAGGGAGCTACAACGCCTTGCTCAGCGACGACATCGCCAACGCCCGCGCGGATCTGCGCGACAACCCGCAGCTCGGCTTCCCGCAGTCGCTCGACCACTTGATCGAGGGGATGCGCGTGCAGCTCGCCGCCAAGCGCAGCAACCTGACGCTGCGCGTGCCGATGAACGGCGTCGGCGTCGCCATGCCCGGCAAGACCTACACCAACCTGCCGCCGAGCATGGTGCAGATCCTCGGCTCCGGCAAGCGCTCCGGCACGCAGACCATCTACGGCGCCCTCGTCGCCCGCCAGCCCACCGACCAGGTCATCGTCGGCGCCGACCTCGCCCGCTTCACCGTGACGAAGAACAAGCGCACGGCGAACTGATTAATCCCCAGGATGAGCAACGCGAAGTCCTGGGGGTTTCGACCCCGCCGCCTATCGGCAGCGGGCTTGATGAGTGTGATACCTACTCCACGCCCGGCACGCCGACCTTGGGGCAGATGCTGTTCAGCGTGCATTCCGCGCAGTTGGGCTTGCGCGAGTGGCAGACCTGGCGGCCGTGGCTGATCATGCGGTGGCTGAACATCGTCCATTCCTTCTCCGGGATCAGTTCCATCAGGTCGCGCTCGACCTTCACCGGGTCGGCGTGCGTCGTCAGCCCCATGCGGCGCGACAGCCGGCCCAGGTGCGTGTCGACCGTCAGGCCAGGCGTGTCGAAGGCGTTGCCAAGGATCACGTTCGCCGTCTTGCGGCCCCCGCCGGGCAGCGGCGTCAACTCGTCGAGCGTGCGCGGCACCTGGCCCTGGTGGTATTCGACGAGCTGCCGACAGCACTCCTGGATGTTCTTCGCCTTGTTGCGGAAGAATCCGGTCGAGCGGATGAACGACTGCAGCTCGTCCATGTCGGCGTAGGCGTACGCCTGGGCGTCGGGGTACTTCTTGAACAGCGCCGGCGTGACGAGGTTCACGCGCACGTCGGTGCACTGGGCCGACAGGATCGTGGCGACCAGCAGCTGGAGCGGGTTCTGGAAATCGAGGATGCACTTCGCGTCGGGATAGAGGGCCGCGAGTTTTTTGCGGATCTTCGCGGCGTGCGCTTTCGTGGCGGTCGTCATCGGTGCTCGATGGTTGGTGATGGTTCTTCCCGCGACTCACTAACCCTGAGCGCAAGCGAGGGGATCGC
>JAYSSW010000956.1:0-2864 GCA_043720335.1 Planctomycetia bacterium | reverse complement strand
GGGGACAAGATCAAGATCCGCGTCGAGGACGGCGAATTCCGCGGGCGTGTTTAGAGCGGAGAAGTCGTTGAACTCATCAAGCCCGCTGCCGTTAGGCGGCGGGGTCACGCCTTCGCATGGCACCGACCCCGCCGCCTCAGACGGCAGCGGGCTTGAGCATGTTCATCCATTGCGCCTTCACGCCATGCGGCGGAAAAGCTCGGTGGTGAAGTAGCGTTCCATGCGGTCAGGGAAGACGGTGACGAGGTTCGCCGACGGGTTGCCGAGGCGCTTCGCCGCTGCGATGGCGGCGGCGTAGTTGAGACCGGAACTAGGGCCGACGGGGAAGCCGCGACGGATCAGCTGGCACGTCGTTTCGAGCGCGAGTTCGTCTTGCACTTCGATGGTCAAAAGGCCGGGGAGCCGTTCCGGCGTGAAGATCTCCGAGATGCTTTCCGCTACGCCGGGGATGCGTTGGCTGAAGCTGCAACACTCGATTTCCATCGAGTTGTCGAGATGCACCGGCCTGGCGGCGACCGGGACGACGGGGCAGCCGCACTCGCTCAGTCCCTGGAAAAGCCCGACGAGCGTGCCTCCGGTGCCGACGCCGCTGACGACGACATCGACGCTGTTGTTGGGGATCTGGTCGAGGATTTCGCGGGCGGTGCCGATGCGGTGCGCTTCGGCGTTGTCGAGGTTGCTGAACTGGCGCGGCAGGAAAACCTTCGGCGCGTGAGCCAATCGTTCGGTTTCTTCGAGCGAGCCACGGATGCCTTTGTCCTTCGCCGTGAAGCGGACCTCGGCGCCGTACGCGCGGATGATGAGGACGCGCTCGTTGCTGACGCCTTCGGGAAGCACCGCGATGAAGCGGATGCCGAGCTGGGCGCAGGCGAGCGCCATGGCGATGCTGGTCGAGCCGCTGGAGGCTTCGACAACGGTCCAGCCGGGGCCGAGGCGGTTTTGGCGCCAGGCTTTCTCGAGGATGTAGCGGGCGATGCGGTCCTTCGTGGAACCGCTGGGATTGAGGAATTCGAGCTTGCACCAGACGCGCGGGCCGTGCGGGTCGAGCTGCACGGGGACGAGCGGCGTGGCGGCCAGCTGGTGCAGGTAGCGCGAGCCGGCGGGGAGCTGGCTGGTCATGGTCGGCCTCGCGGTCAATAGAGCAGCGACGACAGCTTGCTGCGGAAGTCGTCGGCCAGCTCGCTGCGGACGCCGACGACGTGGAAGATTTTCACCATCGTCTCGCGGACCTTGCCGCTGGCGAGCTTGCGGTCGAGTTCGGCGGCTTGGTACAGCACGTCGAGCGCGTCCGCCGACTGGCCGGCGGCGGCGAGGACGCTGCCGAGTTCGAGGCGGGCCTGCGCGTTCTTCGGCTCGGCTTTCACCTTTTCACGCAATGCCGCTTCGGCGGGATAGTCCCGGGCCTGCTGCTTGAGCCAGAGCCGGGCCGCGAGCTTCTCGGCTTCGACGCCGTTGACGCTGCCTGGGCCGACGCGCTCCAGCCATTCGGCGGCTTCGGCGAGCGAATTCTGGTCGAGCAGCAGCCGCGACAGGCCGAGGACCGATTCTTCCTGGTCGGCGTTCGCCTTCAACGCTTCGCGATACAGCGTCTCGGCCTCCTTGGGGTCGCTCGACTCCAGTTCGATGGCTTTCTGGGACTGCTTGTCCGCTTCCGTCGGCATGATGCGGTCAAGGAACTCGTTGATCTGCGCTTCAGGCAACGCGCTCTGGAAGCTGAAGGTTGGCTTGCCGTTGCGGAACGCGACGACGGTCGGCAGCGCTTCGATGCCGTACATCATCGCGAGGTTCTGCTCGACGTCGGTGTTGATCTTCGCCAGCGACACATCGCCGCCGCGCGCATCGATGAGCCGTTCGAGAACCGGCGCCAGCGCAAGGCAGGGGCCGCACCACGGCGCCCAGAAATCGACGACGACGGGCACCTGTTTCGACTTCTCGATCACGTCGATCTGGAAGGTGGCTTCGGTCACATCCTGAACGTGGGCGCTGTTTCCACTCATGGCCAACCTCATCCCGGGATCGGTTTTTCCTTATTCTATCAAGGAGCGGCACGCAGCGGCGAGCAGCGACGCTTCGCCAGCGACCGGACCGAGGACGCAGAGAACGACGAACCGATCGCGAAAATTTCGAGTTGGGATTCCTCCATCGACGGGCATAGGAACCTTCCTTTTTGCACCGAAGGTGCTGCATCGCATGCGTTCAACGATGTGATGCAGCCCCGCCAAGCAGCGGCCGTGGAACGAGGACCAACCAAAAAAAGGCCCCGCTCGCAGGAGCGGGGCCTTTCTTGTCAAGCGGGGCCGCGTGGAACACGGCGGTTGTCTAGTTCTTGTCGAAGAGATGGCCGAAGAACGGGCGCCGCGTCGTCGTGCAGGGGTCGCAGCTCGGCACGCAGACCGGCACTTGGCGGGCGACCTTCGTCGTCACGCAGTACGGCTCCTGGTGGCACGTCGTCACCGGCACGCAACGGACGCTCTCCTTCGTCACCATGCGGCACGTCGTGTACGGCACCTGGCACACCTTCTCCTCGCACACCATCCGGCACTTCCGCACCTCCACCACCTTCGAGTGCTCCTCGCACACCATCCGGCACGTCGTGTACGGGATGCGGCACACCTTCTCCTCGGGCACCATCGTGCATCGCACACGCTTCACCATCTTGCAGTGCTCCTGCGTCTCCATCCGGCACGTCGTGTACGGGATGCGGCACACCTTCGTCTCCGGCACGCAGTGCGTCCGGTAGCACGTCACCATCTTGCAGTGCTCCTGAGGCACCATCTGGCACGTCGTGTACGGGATGCGGCACACCTTCGTCTCCGGCACGCAGAACGTCCGGTAGCACGTCACCATCTTGCAGTGCTCCTGCG
>JAYSSW010000955.1:0-2871 GCA_043720335.1 Planctomycetia bacterium | reverse complement strand
AGAGAGCCAAAATCTCTTGTGCTACCGTTACACTACCGGGTAATGCGTGCGTCATCCCTCGCGCGACAGATGGACGTGAAAGGCCAACTGCTCCAGTTGGATGGCCAAATCTACTGGAATGATACTCACCCCCTGTGGAACCCGCAAGACGATCGGGGCGAAATTCAGGATGCCTTGGATGCCTGCGGACACCAGCGTGTCGGCCACCGACTGCGCTTCGGACGCCGGTACCGTCACCACGCCAAGTTCAGCGCCGGTCGCCTGGATCACCTCGGCCATGCGCGCAGGGGCGAAGATCTCGAGGTCGTGGATCTTGCGGCCGACCTTGGCGGGGTCGTGGTCGAAGAGGGCGACGAACTGGAAGCCCTGGTTCTGGAAGCCGCGGTAGCCGAGGAGGGCGCGGGCGAGGTTGCCGACGCCGACGATGACCGCCGACCAGACGCGGTCGACGCCGAGGCGGTTGCGGAGGGCGGCGATGAGTTCCTGGACGTAGTAGCCGATGCCCGGCTGCCCCAGGTTGCCCAGGTAGGCGAGATCCTTGCGGACCTGGGCGTCGTTGATGCCGAGGGCTTCGCCGAGCTGGCTGCTGGAGACTTTGGGAGCGCCTTCGAGTTGGAGGCGTTCGAGATGGCGCAGGTAGAGGCTGAAACGGTTCACGCTCGCGCGCGACAATTTCGCTTCGACGCCGTTGCCCGTCGGGGGGTTGTCTGCCTTGCTCATGGGTGGGACCAGAACCGTTCTTCCGTCACGGGAGAGGGCAGCCCTGCGGTGTCGTTGTAGTTTAAGCGACACGGCAATTTCGGTCAAGCGACGCGGAGTGGCCGCCCAAGGCGCGGTTGACAAAACGGGGCGAAAACGGGAAGAAAGAACTGCGGCCCGCGCCTTGCCGTAAGGATGCGGAAGGGCAGTGAAATCTTCGCCGAGAGGAATCCGTCCATGGCAAGCGAGCAGAACCGGCCCAACGACCCCGCCCCGGCCCCGGCGCCTTCCTCGTTCCGAACCGTAGGCGGCGTGGCGCTGGTCTGCGTCGTTTTCGCCGTCGCCTGCGTCTGGGTGATGAACCAGGAACCCCGCAACGGCCACGCCAAGGACCTCGACGGCGACCTGCCCCCGGCGAACACCGGCGGCGGCGGCGCGCAGGACTTCAAGAAGTGGCCCAAGCCCGACTTCGCCCTCGTCGTCACCGGCCAGATGCACGGCTACTACAACTTCTGCGGCTGCTCGGTCCCGCAGTACGGCGGCCTGCCGCGACGCTGGAACTTCGTCGATTCGCTCAGGAAGATGGGCTGGGACGTGGCCGGCGTCGATGTCGGCGAGATCATGGCCAAGCAGGGGATCAAGGAGCAGAACCTCCTGAAGCACAAGTACACGATGGACATCCTCAAGTTGATGAACTACCGCGCCGTCGGCATCGGCCGCGAGGAGCTGATGGGGCCGCTCAGCGACGTGCTGGCGCAGCACTCGATCAACGATCCGCTGCCCCGGCCGGTGTCGCTGACGCTGGCCGAGACAGGGCCGAACGGGCTTTACCACAAGATGAACGCCCGGCCTCATGAGATCTTCGACGCGAACAAGATCAAGGTTGGCGTCATGGGCGTGATCGGCGCCGATCTCGTCGATCTGTTCCCCAAGGAGAAGGCGATCGACAACGCCAAGGGGATCAAGGCTTCGCTGGACGACTTCGGCAAGAACAAAGTCGAGCTCGGCATCATCCTGTTCAACGAGTACCCCGACCCGAAGGCCGTTGCGGGAGGGGGCCAAGCAGTCGCCGACGCGCTGACGGCCAAGAACGAAGTCCTCGCCAAGCACTGCGCGAAACTCCGCGCGGCGGACCCGAAGCTGCCGGCGCTGCATCTGCTCATCGGCACGACCGAGGAGACCGACCCGTCGGGCGTGCTGCGGCCGATCAACGGCACGCCGACCAACGTCATCAACATGGGGCACAAGGGCCGCTACGTCGGCCTCGTCGGCGTCTATCGCAAGGCGAAGGGGGACGGCTTCGACTTCCGCTTCCAGATCGTGTCGATGGATCCCAGCTACGAGACCCCGGTCGGCAAGGAAGCCGACAATCCCGCGCTCCAGGGTCTGGAAAAGTACACGTTGCAGGTGAAGAACGACAAGATGATCGACAAGGCGCCTCGCTCGCAGCATCCGGTGCAGGTGTTTCTTGCTAACCAGAAAAGGAAGTCGGAGTACGTCGGCTCGGATTCTTGCAAAGGCTGCCACGAGAACGCCTGGGATGTTTGGCAGAAGACGGGTCATTCGCACGCGTTCGACGCGCTGACGGTGAAAGCGAAGAATCCCGGCAACCGCCAGTTCGACCCGGAATGCGTCGTCTGCCACACGGTCGGCTTCGAGTATGAGACCGGCTACGGAGATCCCAAGGCGGGTGTGGCGCTCAAGGATCTCGAACACGTTGGCTGCGAGAACTGCCACGGCCCCGGCAGCGCCCACGTCGCCAAGCCGCGCGACGAGAAGCTGTACAAGGAGATCAACCCGTACCGGGCCGGCCCCACGGAGCGCGATCCGAAATCGTCTCCCGCCCAGCGCGAGGCGCTGCGGAAGAACCGGATGCAGATGCTCGACAGCTACTGCCAGAAATGCCACGACCTCGATAACGATGTCCACTGGGCACAGGTGCCGTTCGAGAAGAAATGGGAGAAGATCGCCCACCCGATGCGGAAGGCAGGCGCCGCTCCGGGCGCGAAGGTGGGGCGCCTTGACCCCGCCGCCTCAGACGGCAGCGGGCTTGCCGACATCATCCGCAAGGAGTAGGCGGGATCCGACTTTTCCTGTCTTCCCACGGCGTAATAGGTTGATCGGTAAGAAAGCCCAGGGACAGCCGTCCCTGGGGATTTGCATACCCAGGGA
>JAYSSW010000954.1:0-2871 GCA_043720335.1 Planctomycetia bacterium | reverse complement strand
CGCAGGCCGCTCGCCCCCTTGGAGCCATTCGCATGTCGAAGATCGCCCTGTCGGTCCTGGCCCATCCCGACGACGCCGAGTTCCTGTGCGCCGGCACGCTGGCGCGGCTGAAGCAGGAGCACGGCTACGAACTGCATCTCGCCTCGATGACGCCGGGCGACTGCGGCTCGGCGACGCGGCCGCCGGCGGAAATCAGCCGCGTCCGCCGCGCCGAGGGGGTGAAGGCCGCCGCGATCATCGGGGCGGCCTACCACTGCCTGGAGGAACGCGACCTGCTCGTCTTCTACAACGAGCCGACCTTGGAGAAGGTGACGCGGCTGCTGCGCCAGGTCCGGCCCAGTGTGGTGTTCACGCACAGCCCGGCCGACTACATGCTCGACCACGAGACGACGAGCATGCTGGTGCGGGCGGCGGCGTTCGCGGCCCCGATCCCGAACTTCCTGCACGACCGCACGCTGGGCAGGCCGCTGGCGCACATCCCGCACCTGTACTACTGCGACCCGATCGAGGGGAAGGACGCGCTGGGGCGGCTTGTGGAGCCGAGCTTCTGCATCGACATCAGCCGGGTGATCGACGCGAAGTCGGCGATGCTGTCGGCGCACGCCAGCCAGCGCGACTGGCTGCTGAAGCATCACGGCATGGACCAGTACCTGGAGGCGATGAGGCACTGGAGCGGCCTGCGCGGCCAGCAGCACGGCGCCGCCTACGCCGAGGGCTTCCGCCAGCACCTCGGCCACAGCCACCCGCAGGAGAATTTGGTGGGCCAGCTGCTGGGCGTGTGCGGGTGAGACTGACAGCGTCCTGCGTGCGAGGTACAATGGACGCGAGGAACGCCAATCGTTGCGAAAGCGAGTGCCGTCATGGATCCCGTCCAGAGCGCCAATCGGTGGTACCAGTGGCATGTCCGGGGCAGCACGGAAGTGCTCGACCAGGTGCTAAGCAGCCTCGAAGCGAACCTGCCGCCGGGCTGGCGCCGGCTGACGGGGGCTGAGCTGGAGCCATACCCGTCGAACGAAAAGCCAGGCTCGCACTGGTACATCCTGGAATCGTCGCCCGCCTTCCTTGGCGCGGTCGTGAGCGTCTATCTCTGGAAAGGGATGGAGCTGCGAGGCGGCCGGGCGTTGTTTACTTTGACTTCCGGCACGCAGAATGAAACGGGATGGAAGCCAAGCTGGGCGCCCATGATGCAGTTCCTCGACGAAGGCGTCGTCGCCGCAGCCGGCAGGGTCGGAGCCGTCGTTTATGCGCCGACGTTCGACGAGATGTTCCTGGCGGATTTGCCGTCGGACGTTTCCTATCATCTCAAGCACTTCTCTGCTTCATCGAAGAAGCGTCTTCCCTTGGATCGCGACGACTCCGAGAAGTGGAACCTCTTTGTCATCAGGGCGTTTCGGGGAAGAGCGGTGGTTGATTCCCGACACTTCATCGATTGGCTCGTTCATGCGGGGTGGAGAAGCGACGACGCTGCAAAGCTTTGCCAGCAGTTTTACGACCAGTGCGTGCTGCTGGAGAGGTACGTCGAGGAGGTGTCCGCCGCATGAAAGTCACGATCACGGAAGCAGCCGCGAAAATCCTTGCCCAGCCGCACGTTCCGGTGATGCTCCTTGACACGTGCGTTTTCATCGACCTGTTTCGCGGCGACGAAAAGCGAATCGTACGCCGTGTGCCAGTCGAGGAGGTCCAGGTAGCGCTTGAACTTATGGACCTCGTCTCCAGCCGCCCTAACGCGGTTCATCTTTACGTACCTGAGCTGGTTCCGCACGAGTATCTCGACAACGCAAACAAGGAACAGACCGTTCTCAACGGGTGGATCGAGGCGATGGGCGAGAGCCAGGAATGGCTCGCGAAGGCGGCGGCCAGCTTCGGCTACCTTCAGCAACCGTTTCCTGTCGCTCAGCAGTTCAGTCTGGACAAGAACCTGCGCGATCTGGCGGACCGTTTGCTCGGCGCCTTCCACGAGTTGGATCGCGATCAAGGCTGCTTGAATCGTGCCGTGGCTCGGCTGATCGACAAACGCAGGCCTTCCCATCGCAACATGGTCAAGGACTCCATGAACCTGGAGCAGTGCCTGGAACTGAGCAGACAGCTGCAAGCGGTGGGCTTCAAGAAACCACGGGTGTGGGTCAGTTCCAACACCGGGGATTTTGCGGACAACACCTCGGCTTCTCAGCCTCATGCTGATCTGCAATCCGAGTTCGCCTCGGCAGGTTTGCTATTCTTCACGTCCCTGCGCGCCGCCTACGGCAACCTGCGCGCGAACGGGCAGTTTTAGCGAACTCGCGTGTCGAACGGCAACTTCGCCTCACCGTCGCGGGACTGTCTGCAGGCTCGTCCGCACCATGCCGTCCCAGCAGCGAGGCTCCGGCGATCTCATCTTGCTGCTCACGGTCAGCGCAAGCGTATGCTCGCGCTCGTACAGCTCCCGCAGAGGCTCCGTCGTCAGCAGCAGCGCGGCCTGGAACGTGGCGGCGGCCTTCTCGCCTTTCGGCGGCGTGCGCCATTCCGATGGCAGCATCAACTCGACGCCCCACGGACTCGCCACGATCCGCTGGCGACTCCATCGCTTCGAACGCATCGGCTCCGACTCCGACGCTTCGCTGGGCAGGTCGGCCAGCAGGTATACGTGGAAATGCGACAGGTCGATGGGAACCTTCGGATCGTTGGCGGCGATGCGGAGCGTGACACGGTCCAGCTTGTCGCCGAACTGCCAGTCGGCGGCGACATGGATCCATTCATCGCGTGAAGGCAGCAGTTCGAGGTTGGTGACATGGCGGGCGCCCACCCCAGTTCCGAGCGCGGGCGACAGCCTGTAGGGCGAGAAGCGGTGAAGCTCCGCCGGGTTCCAGATCTCAGGCTGCGTCACCGGCCTCT
>JAYSSW010000953.1:0-2872 GCA_043720335.1 Planctomycetia bacterium | reverse complement strand
CTCATCCTGGGGCTTGAAGATTCAACGAGACTACTTCGTCTTCTCCATGATGAGGAAGCGCGAGCTGGGGAGGTCGAGGAAGTAGATGCGGCTCTCGTCGGGGCTGACGGCGAAGGCGACGTTCTTGCAGCCGGAGCCGGTCATCTTCGCGATGGCGACGAGGCCGAGGAACTCGCCCTTGGGGGAGAACCGCTTGATGACGCCCTCGGACTCGGCGGTGAAGATGTCGCCGGCGGAGTTGGCGCAGAGGTTCATGGGGTTGCAGCAGCTGCCGAAGCATTCGAGCTGGGTTTCAGGGCCGCGTTTGCCGCCGGAGCTGACGAGCTTGCCGTCGCGGTCGTAGCAGGCGAAGCGGTGCTTGGTGTTCTCGGCGACGAGGAGGAGTCCGCCGCTGGTGTTGATGTCCATCTGTCCGCAGCAGCCGCCGATGCCGGCGAGGACCTGCTTGGCGCCGGTGAAGTCGTGTCCCATGCGCCAGACGGAGTAGCCGAAGCCCTTGTTGTCGCCGCAGGCGATGAAGATGTCCTTTTCCGAGACGGTGACGCTGTTGATGGTGCGGAGGCGTCCGGTGAGCTGGGCGACGATGGCGTCGATGGAGGCGTCGTTGACCTCGCCGCCGGCCATCTGCCCGTAGGTCTTGAGCATCGACAGGTTCTGGGTCAGCTGGCGCTTCTCCAGGGCGGTGCGGTCCTCTTCCTTCTTCGCTTCGAGGGTCTTGTTGCGGTCCTGAAGCTGCTTGATGATGTTGGTGTAGGCGGCCTGCTGCTGCTTGAGCTGGTCCTCGGCCTGCTTGCGCATGCCGGCGGTGTCCTTCATCATGGCGGCGATGTGGGGCAGGTCGACGGTCTGGAGGATCTTGCCGTCGCGGTCGAGCTGGGCGATCTTGCCGTCGCCGGCGACGAGGACGGTCTTCTTGGGGCCGGTGGCGACCGAGTTGGCGTGGAAGGGGACCTTCCAGACGCCGGCGGCCTTGCCGTCGGGGTTGAAGACGTGGATCTCGCTGGTGGCGTCCTTGGTCGGGGCGGTGAAGCCCTTGGGGGGCGCGGTCAGGGCGAGGGCGCGGCCCTCGGCGTCGATGCCGACGGTCTGCAGGGCGTGCTTGCCGTCGGTGCTGCGGACCTTGATCTCGGCGATCTGCTTGTGGGTGGCGGGCACGTCCTTGAAGGCCTGGCCGGGGGGCACGGGCGGGGCGCCGGGAAGGGGGATGGCCGGCAAGAGGGTGCCGGCCTTCATCTCGGCCTCGGTCGCGGGGAGGACGACGAGGGAGAACTTGCCGACCATGTCCTTGCCGAAGGTGGTGCAGACGATCTTGTAGTCGCCGGTCTGGGCAGCCTTGTGGAAGAGGCGCGCGTTGGGGAAGCCGCCGCCGTCGTCGTCCTGGGCGACGAGCTTGCCGGCCGGGTCCATCAGGCGAAGGTACGGATCGAAGCCTTCGGTTTCACGGCTGACGAAGTCGACGCGGTAGCCCTTGCCCGCTTCCATCTTGAAGGTGTAGGTCTTGTGGAACGAGCCGGGACGGCCCGGATCGTCGGCGTCCTTGTCGGTGATCTCGCCCTGGACGCGCAGCTCCTTGCCGGCGACCGCCTTCTCCTTGTCCAGGGCGAAGGCGGAAGCGGGATGGAACGCCGCGAGGCAGGCAACCATCAGCGCGATGCGGAAAACCCATGTGCGAACCGGCGACATGCAGAATCCTCCCACAAACACGAGAAAGCCGATCAGGATGATCGACGTTGAACGCCATCGATGAGGTGGGCTGATCGTAACATGGAATGACGATTTACCCAAGCGAAATCAACACGCGGCGGAACGATCCCGCAGGTTCCATTCGAGGCGTTGCGGAACCCCATGAACCCCTGGCGGCGAAACGCGGCGAAAAGAAGAATTGACCGCCAAGACGCCATGACGCCAAGGAACGACAGAGAGGGAACGGAAGCCGCAGGCGCAGGAACCGCGACCGGCAGGGAGCGGCGGAACCACGCGGAGACGAGGTCACACCAGCCCCGCCAGCTCCTCGCGCAGCCGCTTCAGGACGCGGCTCTTGGCAACGTAGACGGCGCCGACCGACACGCCCAGCTCCGCCGCCACCGTCTCCGCTGGCTGGCTGTCGACGACGACAGCGTGGAAGGCGGCCCAGGTCGTCGGCGCGAAGTCGCCGCGGATCAGCTCCAGCGCGCGCTTCGCCAGCAAACACGTCGTTTCCAGGGCGTTGTCCTCGTCGCCGAAGTGGTCGAGGTCCGGGTGGTCGTTGAGGCGTTGCACGGCGTTCGACCCCCCTTCGCCGACCAGCAGGCGGTCGCGTCGGCGGTAGTGGTCGCAGACCTTGTTGCGGGCGATGCGGTGCAGCCAGCCCCGGAACGAGCCGTGGGCGGCGTCCTTGCGGAACTGGTCCAGCCCGGCGTGGACGGCGGCGAAGACCTCCTGCACCACGTCGGCGGCGTCGCAGTCCTGCAAGCCGGCGCGGCGCGCCCACTGGTACACGACCGGGGCGAACAGCGCGAGCAGCCGGCGCCAGTCGTCGGCGCGGCGTTCGCGCAGCCGGTCGAGCAGGCTCATCGTGATGGAGGGGGGAAGCAGCTCGCAGCTCATGGCGGATGATGGTTTCAAAAAGCACCAGAAGGGCACTGTGACATCATAGCCAAGGTGCATGCAGCCCTCAAGCCGCAAGAAGGGTCGCGGGACTTTATATTTTCGACGGGCGCGGCAAGCCCTTCGTGAAACGACGCAGCGGCGCGTGCGACTTGCACTGACACGCGTGCAATTTTTGAGAAAGCGGCTTTTCGGAAAGCACGAAAAACAACTTCGCGTCTGTCAGGGATCAACAAAGAATCGAAAGCCCGGCGAACGGCCAGCGTAAGCTGGCTGGTTGAACTTG
>JAYSSW010000952.1:0-2873 GCA_043720335.1 Planctomycetia bacterium | reverse complement strand
GAAGGTTCCGGGGCCTCGTCCGGGAGTGCCGACGGCGAGGATCAACTCCGCGTCGCGGCCGATGCGCAGCGTGGGGACGCCGCCGTAGAACGACACCTGCCAGGGGCCGTCGAACTGCACGATGGACGCCGTGGCGGCCTTGTCGGAGAATTGGAGGGGACCGGCCAGGTCCACGGGGCCGGCGACGCTGGAGACTCGGCCGCCCAGCCCGCCCCCCTTTCGCTTCGCCGATTCCACGTCGAGCTGGACCGACGCCATCATCGCGTTGGGATCGCGCTTCAGGACCTCCTGGATGTCGCGGCGGCCGGTGGGCGGATAGCGTCGCAGCGGGCTGACCGACACCAGCAGCCCCTTGTGAAGCCTGCCGCCGACCTGGAGGTCGCCCAGCTTGAACGCGTAGCCCGACTCGTCGGGATTCGCGTCCTTCTGGACTTCGGCGGCGACTTTCTCGCCCGGGTCGGTGAGGTCGCCATTGCCGTTGCGGTCGACATGGAGCGTTGCGCCGTCCTGAACCAGCCAAGCGCGGTCCTTCGCCTCGGCGCCGAACACGAGCAGCAGGTAGCGCGGCGACTTCGTCTGGTAGGCCGGTTCCTTCGCGATGGTCCGTTCGACCTTGTCCAGATCGGCTCGCGCAGGCGCGACGGGGCCAAGAGCGAAGGCAAGAACCAGGAGCATGGAACGCATGGCGAACTCCGGGCGGGAGGGGCTTGGCGAATCTCTCCCTGATCCTGCCATGAGCGCCCAGCGATTGCGACAAGAAAAGATCGCCGACCGGGAGAAGAATCCCATTTTCGTGAAACTGCTTGCATCGCGGAAGGTATCACCAATAATAGTGAGCACTAACCTCACGTCCCTCCCCACGCAAGGACACTCCCATGATTCGCAAGCTCGGTTGCCTTCTCGCGGTCCTGCTCCTTGGCGCGGCGCCCTCGCTGCGCGCGCAGGACACGCTCGACCTGCTGCCCCGCAACACGCTGCTCAGCCTGTCGGTGCGCAACCTCGACGAGCTGCGCGAGAAAGGCGACAAGCTCTACGACGCGGTCGATCTGAAGGTGCCGCGCCCTTCGATGCTCTTCAACCAGCTCCTGGGCATCCTCGGCATCAACGACGGCCTCGACCGCAAGAAGCCGATGGCCGTGATGATGGTCGCGCCGGAGAAGGACGCGCGCCGCGACTTCCTGCCCGGCCCCATCGCCGCGCTGGTGCCGTACAAGGACCTCGACGAGATGGCGGGCAACTTCGGCATCGGCAAGGGGAAGCTCAAGAAGGGCAAGATCGCCGAAGGGCGGGGCAAGTCGTTCGGCTCGCACTTCGGCGTCATGGACTCGCACGTCCTGTTGGGCGACAACGAAGCGGTCGTCAAGAGTGTCCTGAATAGCAAGAAGTTCAGCGAGCTGCTCCCCGCCGCGCAGCAGAATCAGTTCAACGCGGCCGACATCCTGCTGGCTTCCGCCGTGCCCGCCTGGGGCCGCGACCTGTCGGACTTTGCGAGCGACCTGGAGCGGATCGCCAAGCAGCTTGAACTCGACACGAATCCGACGGTGAAGCAACTTTTGAAGACCGCGAAAGAAACACAAACGGTCCTGATGGGCGTGCAGGTCGGCAACGGGCTGGGGGGCAACTTCCTCACGACGTTCCCCGCCAAGGGGGACGCCGCCGACTTCCTCAAGGAGCTGCGCGCCAGCCTGAAGCCGTGCGATTTGAAGGGGCTGCCCGTAGGGAACGTGATCGCCGCCCAGTCGCAGGGGGGCGACGGCGCCAAGACCGCGCCGATCGCCACCCTGATGTTCGACCTTTTCTACCGCTGGCTGATGATCGAGCAGAAGCTGATCTCGCCCAACGACCGCGCCAACTTCCTCGGCGTCTTCGAGCAGGTTTGGCAGCGGCTCGACGGCAGCCGCATGGCCCTCTACTTCAACGCCGACGAGGTCAAGCACGGCACGCTCAGCCTCGTCGCCATCCTCGACGCCGAAGACCCGATCCAGTTCCTGCGCGAGATCAAGACCCTGGCCCGCATCGGCGACGGCACCCTGGCCGACCTCGACGCGAAGGAGGCCAAGGAGTTCGTCGACATCAACGAGCTGGTCAAGAGCCTGGGCGCCACGTCGTTCCGCGCCCGCGAAGCCGCCGCGACGAAGATCCGCCTGATCGGCGAGCCGGCCCTGCCGTACCTCAAGAACGCCGACAAGATGAAGGATTACGACCTGGAGACGGTCCGCCGGGCGCAGAAGCTGCATGCTCAGATCGATGAGTCGGCGTCGACGCGGCGCAAGGAGCTGCTGCACCGCGACGCCGTCAAGCTGATCCGCCCCACGTTCCGCTTCGTCCTCGACGCCGAGAAGCGCGCCGGCCGCAGTGTCGGCATGCTGCAGATGAAGCTGGCCGACGAGAAGGCGGGCTACCAGGCGACGCTGAAGTCGATCTTCGGCCCCGACTGGGACCGCGTGCGCGTCGACCTGGTCGGCAAGAAGATCGTCGTCCTGATCGGTTCCGACACGGGGTTGTTCGACGCCGCCGTCGCCAACCTCCTCGGCAACAAGGGGGGCCTGCATGACCTGCCGAGCCTCGCCGACTACCGCAAGCACGCCACGCCGAACCCGGTCGCCGAGTTCCACGTCAGCACCGAGGCGTTCGCAACGCTGGTCGGCCTGGCGCCGAAGGGCCAAGCCCCCGCCGGCGCCCCGACGCTCACGTCGTTCGGCCTCGTCGTCGGCGCCGACAGCCTGCAACTTGACCTGTGGCTGCCGGTCCGCGAACTGCGCACGATGGTCGAACGCAGCGGCTTCCTGGGCTTCCGGTGATCGACCAACGTACGAAGCCGTTGAAGTGACGAAAGCCCAGGGCTGCTGCCCTGGGTATGCGCATACCCAGGG
>JAYSSW010000951.1:0-2876 GCA_043720335.1 Planctomycetia bacterium | reverse complement strand
CGCCGCGCCGCTCGCCTTCTGTCGCTGGTGACCGTTTCTCTCACATCAGGTTCTGAAACAGTTTCTTCGCCGCGACGCACAGTAGAGCGCGGGCGCCGCGACGACGAAACCAGCGCCGCCGTCACTGCCCGGCCAGCCAGCCCTGCACCTCGCGCCAGTCGGCCGCGCCGGCGCGGCGGTGGACCTCGAACTCGGCCCGCGCGGCCTCGGCCTGCCCGGTCTTCAGCAGCGCGTCGATCAGCACCCGGCGGGCTTCATGCCGCTCCGGGTTGAGCGCCAGCGCCGCCCGGCACGCCGCCGCGGCGGGCGCCCACTGCTTCCGCTGCGCCAGCGCGACGGCCAGCCCGACATGGTGGTCCGACTGCTGCGGGCTAGCCTCGACGAGCTGCTGCCAAAGCGGGACCGCCTCGTCGAACCGCGCCAGCTCCGAGGCGTACGCGGCGGCGCGCAGCAGCGCCGTCTCGTTGCGGGGCGAACGCCGCAGAGCCTCCGCCAGCGTTTCCCGCGCAACGCTGCGCTCCCCCCCCAGCCACAACGCGGTCGCCTTGGCGTTCAGCGCGTCCACGTCGCCGGGATGCTTCTTCAGCCCCGGCTCCAGCTTCGGCAGCGCCAGCTGCGCCAGCGTCGGCAGCCGCAGGTTGTCGGCCAGCCGTGCCAGCGCGATCCCCAGCTCGCGGTCGTCGCCACTGCCACTGCGCGGCTTGTGGAACGCGACGATCGGCACCTCGCCTGTTTCAAGAGGGCGGATCGCCTTCTTCTGCGGAGGCTGCGGCTTGCGCAGCACGCGGTGGTCGGTGATGCTGGTGTGCGCGATGTTCGAGCTGCCGGCCGACGGCATGTGGCACGCCACGCAGTCGTCGCGCTTGCCCCCTGCCGTCCGCACCGCGAGCGGCTGCGCGCACGGCGCCTGCGTCTCGTGGCACGCCTGGCACTTCGCCCGGAAGTAGTCCGCCTTCGCCTCCGCAGCCGGCAGCCGATGCGGGTCGTGGCACGACACGCAGCCGAACTTCCCCGCGCTCTGCTCGAAGCAGCGGCTCAGGTGCATCTGCTCCACCTGCCCGACCGCCTTCTGCGGATCGACCAGGTCCGGCTGCCGCACGAAGACCGCCGCGAAGGCGTCGAAGGGCAGCCCAGGCCGGTAGTCGAACGGATCGACGCCGCGCCGCGCCACGCGCGACTCGCCTTGCAGATGGCACTGCTCGCAGACCGCGTCGCGCAGCCGGCCTTCGAGCTTGCGCGGGTTGACGATGGTGAAGTCGGACTTCGCCGCCGGCTCCGACTCGTGGCGTTTCGCGTGCAGCTCGCCCGGCCCGTGGCAGCGCTCGCAGCCAATGGGGTCCACTCGCAGCGGCGTCTCGAAGCAGCGGCTGCTCCCCGGCTTCGCCTGCACCGCGTTGACGTGGCAGAAGAAGCACTCCGCCGACAGCTGCCGCTCGAAGTGCTGGTTCCGCTTCTCGTAGCCAGCCGACAGGTCGAAGCGTTTCTCCGAGGCGTACCAGCTGATCGGCGACTGCTGCACCCAGCCGTCCTTCTCGACGAGGTACGACCGCCCGCGCGTGCCGGAGCCGATGACGGCGTGGATGGCTTCACGCCGCTGGACGACCTCCTTGCCGTCGGCGTCGAGGACGATTTCGCGATGAATCCAGCGGTCGCCGTCCTTCTCGACGCGGTACTGCAAGCCCTGGGCGTTGAAGACGACCGGCTTCTTCGGGTCGAAGCCCTCGATGGAGTCGGCGTGGGCCGCCAGCGCCGCCGACCGCCCCATCGGATGCTGGCGATAGTGCCCCGCGACCTCGGCGTGGCAGGTCGCGCAGCGCGCGTCGCCGACATGCGCCACGTTCGGCTTCACGTTCAAGTACGGCGTGTCGAACACGACGCGCGGATCGTCGCCGCGCGGATCGCCGGACCCGCTGAACCACTTCCAGAATCCGAACCCCGCTGCGGCGACCACCGCCAGGCCCAGGGCGACGACGAGTTTTTTCATGGTGGGGTGCTTCGTGTGGACAGGAACCGATACCGGGCGCTGTCGAGAGTGACGCATCGACGAATTGAACGAACCCTGAGCGCAAGCGAGGGGATACCTTGTCGGCTCGCGGAATGACAATATTCGCCCACTCGGTTCTCTGCGATCCCCTCGCTTGCGCTCAGGGTTAGTGCTGTCCAGGACCCCATCGAGGAAGGCGGCTCGGTGGCCTCGCCTTGGCACGGTTCGATTGTACGCGAAACGGCCCGCCCGGCGCGAACGGTTCCGCCGCCCAGCTTCTTGACTTTCGCTCGCGTTCTGCAAAAATCGTCGGCATCCAGCGCAGGGAAGAACACGTTCGCCGCCGCACGAACACCGTCGCGCGCCGCGTCGGTCCTTCGCATCCACCAGGAGCATCCCCATGGCGTCGCTTGCAAGGGCATCCCAACGAACGTGGCTGAAGTCGGCGGGAGCGGCGCTCTTCGTCGCGTCGATGCTCGCCCTCGCCGCCCGGGCGCAGTCCCCCGCCGAGCCGAAACGGGTCGTCGGCGCGAACTATCCGCAGGCCAACAAGTTCTCCGACGCCTTCCTCAAGCAGTTCGTCTACACCACCGCCGTCGAGCCGCAGTGGATCGGCAAGACCGACGCCTTCTGGTACGAATTCCGCACCAGCAACGGCAAACAGTGGCACAAGGTCTCCCCGCGCGACGCCAAGAAGGAACCCCTCTTCGACCGCGCCAAGCTCTCCGCCCAGCTCTCCGAGGAAGTCCGCAAGCCGCTCAGCCCGAACCTCCTCCCCATCACGCGCGGCAGCCTCAGAGCATGTGAAGTAATTGCGATTTCCGTTGGGTGGGCGGTGCGCGGGTTGGGAGGGCGGCGCCTTTTCGCGACGGCCCACTCGTGCCAGCCCTCC
>JAYSSW010000950.1:0-2881 GCA_043720335.1 Planctomycetia bacterium | reverse complement strand
GCGGGCTTACGCCGCGCCGCTCGCCTTCTAACGCTGGGGATTTTTTCACACGAGGCGTGAAGAGTTCGTCACAGCAGCGCGCGTTTGCGCTGCAGGGCGAGGATGAGCATGAGCAGGACGACCATCGAATAGATGAGCGGCGGCCAAAGAAGGATCCAGTTCAGCACGCGGCCGGCGGCGGTGGCGATGGTCGCGTGGTTGATCAGCGGGAAGACGAGCTGCAATCCGCCCAGGATGCTGACCATGACGATGAGGGTCATGACGCCGTCGCCGAGGGACCGGCTCTTGAGGAGCAGCGCGCCGGCGCGCAGGTAGAGGATCGCCATCAGCCAGCAGGTGGTGAGCAGCAGGTTGATGAGGATCAGGAGGAAGGTGTACCCGAAGCCGAAGCCGAACCCGCCGAACGGGTTCGCCTGGAAGAGCGGGATGAGGCGGAAGGTGAGGACGAGGATCAGCCAGACGCCAGCGGCGCAGGCGGCGAGGATGGCGAAGACCATGTGGCCTTCCTTGTTGGCGGTCAGGCTGCCGAAGATGAAACCGATGACCATGAGGACGCCGGCGACCATCATGACGCTGAGGGCGATCTGGGCCAAGACGCCGGCGATCTGGAACATCGCCATCGCGTTGGCCATCATGCCGATCATGCTGAACAGCGTGCTCAGGGCGCCGAGCGCCATGGAGCCGAACAGGATCCACAGGCCGATGGTCGCCAGCAGCAGGCCGAGCTTGACGTTCTTCCAGTTCGGCTTGCCGTCGGAGCGCGGGCGGTCGTCGTCCTCGTCATCGCGGCTGCGGCGCTTTCGCGGACGGTCGTCGTCCTCGTCGTCGTCATCACGGCCGCGACGCTTGCGAGGGCGGTCGTCCTCGTCGTCGTCCACCGGCCGGCGTTTGCGCGGGCGGTCGTCCTCGTCGTCGTCCACCGGCCGGCGTTTGCGGGGCCGGGCGTCTTCCTCGTCGTCGTCGCGGGGTCGGGGGGGACGTTCAGCCATCGCAACCTCGGGGGCCGACATGAAAAAGCAGCTGGGATGAATGCAGGAAGGCAGCGATAGATTAAGACGGCGATGGGGACGCGGCTAGGGAGGGGGAGACAGGGAGACAGGGAGAAGGGGAGACAGGGAGAGGGGGAAAGGCAAGCCCCACCATGAGCGAAGCGATTGGTGGGGGTCGGAACCCCCAGGAATCGCGTTGCTCATCCTGGGGCTTGGCGGATGACGAAAGGGTCGGAACCCCCAGGAATCGCGTTGCTCATCCTGGGGCTTGGCGGATGACGAAAGGGCTACCACTCGCCGCTGTCGCCGCTGGCGACGCGCTCGACCGACTCGCCGACGCCGAGGCGGTAGCAGAACATGTCGAAGGCCTTGCGGTGGCGTTCGTCGGTGCTGTGCAGGTGTTCGCCTTCGGTGAGGAGCTTCATCTTGTCGCTGCGCGGGATGCCGTTGCGGTCGAGGATGCGCGTGAAGGGGCGCACGTCGCTGGCGTAGACAACCAGCAGCTTGTGCTCGTCGAACTGCACCTCCATCGGGCCTTCGGTCGACATCACGGCCAGGCCGGTGCAGCCGTCGTGGGTCAGCAGTTCCTCGAACTCGCAGCAGTGGCTTTTGAGGACCGACAGGTCCATCGACTCGCGGAACAGGTCCATGTGCTGGCTGCCGGCCGTCTCGTGGCTGGTTTCGAGGACGACGTCGACGACTTCGCCGAGCGGGTCGAGCAGGTCGAGGAACACGTCGAACAGCCGCTCGCGCGAGATCGAAGCGACGACGACGGGAACCTCGAAGCTGGCCTTGGCGTCGCGGTAGACGTCGACGCGGTAGCCCTCCTGGGGGACGATGGCGAGGGACTGGGCTGGGCGGATGGCGTCGGTGAGCCAGAAGTCGCCGTAGCGGTCCACTTTCAGATGGTCCTGCATGGTCGGATGGTTCACGTGCGTTGCCCTGCGCTTCGGGGTGGGAGGGGGACACTGCGGATCCGACCGCGGGGGAAGCGTCGCCTGAACAACCATAGAACACGAAACGGGACGCGGCCGAAAATCCGTTTCATTATAACCCCCGGTCAACGGCCAAAGTGAAAAGGTTCGCGACCTGGCCGGATCCTCCGCGGACGCCCGTAGCACGGCATGTTCGCGTTGCAAATGAAAGGCGGATTCGCCTAAACTACCCAAGGACAAGGATCGTGTCGATTGCTCCCCCCGTTCGGAGACCGCGCATGCGTGGATTGCTTGCTACCCTCTTGGCGTTCGGCTGCACTGCAGCCTTCCTGCACGCAGGCGCTGGCGGAACCACCCCCAGCAAAGGCAAGCTCGTCGTCGACCAGTGGGAGGCGGCCTTCCTCCAGGGCGGCCGCGCTGGGCACGTCCGCACCTACACCGAGGAGTTCGACCTCGAAGGCCAGAAGCTGCTCCGCACCACCCAGGAGCTGCGCCTCACCGTCAAGCGATTCAAGGACGTGATCCAGCTCGCGATGGATGTCGGCATGACCGAGACCCCCGACGGCAAGGTCACCGGCGTCTTCATGCGCCAGTACCTCGGCAAGACCAAGCAGCTCGACCTGTCGGGCGTCGTCGTCGGCAAGGAACTGAAGCTGAAGCTCGACGGCAAGACCCCCATCGACCCCGCCCCCTGGAACGACAAGGTTCTCAGCCTGCGCAAGCAGCAGACGCTGTTCAAGGACCGCGAGGTCGGGCCGGGCGCGAAGTTCTCGTACCTCAACTTCGAGCCGTCGGTGAACCTGGTGCTGGGAACGAATGTCGTGGTCAAGGACTTCGAGGAGGTCGAGGTGCCGGGCCTGAAGAAGAAGCGGAAGCTGCTGCGGGTGGAGGTGCGCTCCGACAAGATCCAGGGAGTCGAGCTGCCGGTGATGGTCGTTTGGCTGGACGAGAACAAGG
>JAYSSW010000949.1:0-6075 GCA_043720335.1 Planctomycetia bacterium | reverse complement strand
TCGCGACAGCCCGCACAGGTGACATCGCCCATGCTCGTCAGCCTATGAAATCGCTCCGCCGCCAGCTGCGCCTGGGAAAAGCCGGTGAACGGTTACCTGAATTGGTCATGCCGAAGTAGGCGATCGACTCCAGCCATGTGAATGGAGTTTCCGCGACAATCATCGAAGTGATCGCGATCGCGTAGATGCCAGGTCGCTCAAGATTTGGAAGCTGGGCACGATTCGCCCAGGATTTCCATTCTGAAAATTCGCTCGGCATTACTCGCTCCCTTGACCATTTCTTTGCGATCCTGCGTGAGACCTGCTGGGAGGGCCGGTCTACAAGCCAATCCCTCAGCAGGATGTCGTCACGATCTATTTCACACGATAGTAGTTCATGGTCATGAAGCAGGTCCAGGAACCGTCCTCGCCATAGACGCCGCCGGTGAAGACGTAGTGGTCGTCGCTCTTCATCTCGATGGCGTCCTTGTATTTCGCCGTCTTGCCGGGTTCCGTGAAGCTGGGGCCGTCGGCGTACAGGGACAGGGTTGTCCCAGCGGCGTCGAGTTCGCCGTCGTAGATCCAGAGGTGCTCCATCATCGAGGCGATGAAGGTGCCGACGAAGCGGTTCTTGGCCGGATCGAACCCGAGCGTGATGACGGAGGCCATGTCGGCGCACTTGCCTTCGGACAAGGTCCACAGGCCGCCGAGAGGCCGGGTCGTCTGGGTGCCGCTATGCTTCGTGGGCGGCTTGCCCGGTTCCATGATCGCTTCGGAATCGTAGGTCCACTCGCCGACGAGTTTTTGCAGCCAAAGGTGCTGAGGCTGCTGCTGAGGTTCCGCGTGCATGAGTTTCGTCTTTCGTTCGTGGTTCGAGTTCGTTGTGTTTGTGAGCCCGAAGCGCCAAGCGAGGAAAGCCGCGCGACGACGCAATTTTGCTTCGTCTCCCGTTCGCCGATGCGCCAGCGAGCAGCGGCTCTCGCTGCGCGAGTCGCCGGTCCCTGGACTTCACGTCGTCGCGCGGTTTTCCTCGCTTGGCGCTTCGGGCTCAGGGAATTGTTGCCAAATCAAAGCCGCAGCGGCAGGATCGCGCGGAGGCGGCCGCAGCGCAGCCAGAGGGCGCCCCAGACGACGACTCCCATGATGATTGGACCGGGGAAGTTGTCGTGGACACGGACGTGGGCCGCGACCGCGCCTCCCAGGTATCCCGTCAGGAGGATCGCGCCGAGAATCGAAGTCTGCGGGATCAGGTAGATCACAACGCACACAAGCTCGACGACTCCGATTTGCACCAGCAGGTCGACCGGCCAATCCAATTCTTCTTTGGACATCGATTTCAAGGCAGCTTCGTGATGCGTGAGTTTCATGGACGCACTGAAGATCAACGCCGCACCGACGAGCAAGCTGAGCACGAGTCCGACCCAGAACATCCATTTTGGGGCGGACTTCTTGGGCATGGGTTCCGTTGCCATGATTCACTTCTCCATAATCATTCAGGAACGATTTTCGCGTGGTGATGCCGTGGTCGGCGTGGCGCCGTGTCCGCGCTCGCCGTAGGCGAGCGGCTAAACGGGGGCGGCCTGCAATGCGCGGTTGAGGTTTTCGAGGCCCTTCTCGAAGTCGGCGCCGACCATCTTGTCCATGTTGATGACGAGGCCCGTCGCCTTGGACATGAAGTGGTTCTTGCCGTCCATGATCCAGCTCACCTGGGTGCCGTCAGCGACGGGAGCCAGCTTGAAGTGGACGATGTTGTCGCAAGTGAAGGGGCGGCCCATCTGGAGGCGCATCTTGACGAGTTCGCCGGGCTTGCTTTCGAGGATGGTGAGCTTGCCTTCGCCGACCTGGCTGTTGCCGTCCCACAGATACATCGCGCCGGGGCCGGAGGCGGGGCCCTCGTAGGTCTTCTTCATGTTCGGGTCGCGGCTGTCGTAGGGGGACCAGCGGCCCCACTGGTGCAGGTCGTTGATGACGGCGTACACTGCGTCCGCCGGCGCGTGGATGGTCGCCGTCCGCTCGAAGTGGCAGTCGGACGGCCGACTGGCGATGAACGCGACCAGCAGGACGAGGAGCACGCCGACACCGATGCCGAGGTAGAGGAGCATGGTTTTTCTCTCCGGTAAACAGGGGTTTGCGCGGGTTGAATATGGATCGTAACCAGGGCGGTCGATGTTTTCCAGGTCGGTTGCGGGGCGGTGAAAAATCAAGGCTTCCTGGGCGACTTCTTCTTCTCCTGGGCCTGCAGTTCGGCGAGGTATTCGTCGAGGCGGTCCAGGCTCTCTTCCCAGAACTGGCGGTACTGCGCGATCCACTGCGAAGCTTCCTTCATGGGTTCCGCGTGCAGCCGGCACGGGCGCCATTGCGCTTGCCGGCCCTGCGTGACCAGCCCGGCGCGCAGCAGCACCTTCAGGTGTTTGGTAACTGCGGGCAGGCTCATCTCGAACGGCTTCGCCAGCTCCGTAACCGACTTCTCGCCCGACGCCAGCCGGGCGAGGATGGCACGCCGCGTCGGGTCGGCGAGGGCGGCGAACGTGGTGCTCAGGGGATCGGTCGCCATGTTGATTTAACCATTCGGTTAATTAGCCGGTTGGTGAAATACAAACCCTGCCCCATCGTTGTCAAGCCACGTTGCAGGCGAATTTCCGCCGAGCGGGGTCGGCGGGCCCTTCCACCCGTTGCAAGGCGATCATTCCGCGCGGTGGGCAAGGAACGGGGCGCGAGACCGGCAGGAACGGGACGCTCGGGACGAACTCGAAGGCGACGTTCACGCCAGCTTCGCCGCGATGCCGTTCCACACGTCGTCGATGACGCGTTGGGCGGCGCCTTTGACGAGGCCCGAAGGCACCATCTTCAACAAACCGCCGAGGTTCTTCACGTCGGCCGTCCACGCCGCTTTGCTGCCGGCATCCACGGGGCTGATCTGCACCGCGGACTCGACTTCGCTGCTGCTGCCGATGCCTCTGCTGAGCAGCTTGAAGCGGAGCGTGGCGGGCGACTGGCCGTCGACGATTTCGATGGTCACGTCGAGGCTGCCGCGCACGAACGAGAAGCCGGGCTGCACGCTGCACTCGGCCCGGTCACGGATCGGCTCGCCCTTGACGGCCGAGTCGGGGATGCAGCCGACGAGGAAGGCCGCGTCGCGCAGCTTCTCCCACAATTCGTCGGGGGGAAGTGGAAAGTTGCGTTCGCCTTCGAAGTGCAGCATGATGGCTCCGGGAATGGGTTCCGCTGGCATTCTACGAGCCGACTCCGTCAGGAAGATCGCTTGCGCAGCTTCTCGGCAAACGCGGCATGCGACTCGGTGGCGACGCCGAGTCGAGCGGCTTCCATCACGCGCGGCAGTTTGCCGTCCAGCAGCGCGGCGGCGTCGAGCCACAGGCCGGGGAAGATCCGGCTCTTGAGCAGGCCGTCGTCCTTCGCGGGAGCCAGGCTGCGGTACTTTCCGCCGTGCAGGACGAACCAATCAATGGCCTCCTCCGCGACGCGCCAGACGACGTACTCGCGCACGCCGTTCTTCTGGTAGGCGGCCAGTTTGTCGTGCAGGTCGTAGCTCGCGGTGCTGGCGGCGATCTCGGCGACCAACTCCGGCGCCCCGACGACGTAGCCCTTGGCGTCGGTCCTCGACATCCCGCCGTGCGAAGGCAGCACGCGCAGCAGCGCGTCGGGCTGCGGCCGGTTGCGGCCCAGGCGCAGCTTGATGGTGCTGTTGTCGCAAAGCTGGACGCCTTCGGTCTGGAACCAGTAGATGCCCAACCAGCACATCAAGGCTGCGTGCGGGGATCCATGCTTCTCGGCGGAAACGGGCGACCCCATGTAGACAACTCCTTCGATCAGCTCGGCTTTCTTGACATGGGGCATCGCTTCGTTGCGCTCCATGAACTCGGCGATCGTCAGGCGGTCGCCGTTCTCCAGAAGCGGGACAGGCAAGGTTCGTGTCGCGTTCATGCGGGCCTCGGAACGGTGGAAACCGCCGCGCTATCGTCTTTGGCGACGAGCATGGCGTCGGAATTGTAGCACGGCGTGAGCGGCGATCCAATCGGCAGCGCGACGACGAAGCGACGTGATTCTCGCGACGTCAGCTGCAATCCATGCCAGGGCAGCCGCTCCTGATATTCCTTGCGATTCCTGAATGGAACGCGGTTTCCGGCAGCAAATCGTCCCATTTCGCTTGCATGCACCATCCGTCGGGGCGATAATCGACGCTACTTCCTCCCCATGGTCTCCATCTTTCCCAGGGCTGGAGACGGACTGTTTTTCTTCATTCCTTTTGTACCGTGGCCCGATGGGCCAGTGGGAGATCGCGTCATGTCCAGTGAACTGTCCGCCAAGAAGGGGGCGAAGCCGGTGAAAAGGCCAGCCGCCGACCCCGGCACGGTCGTGTCCAGCAGCGACACGTTGGAAGGGGACATGGTCCCTTCCTCGCCGCCGAAAACCGCGCCGACCCGCAAAGTCGCCACCACGCAGAAGCCGACCGCCGCGAAACCGACGTCGCCCGGCGTGACGCACAAACCCGTCGTCGCCGGGCAGACCAACGTGCCGGAACGCAAAGGCGGCACGCTCGTCGAAGGCGGCGCGCTCGTCGAAGGCGGCGCGTCGTCGGCGCCGCAGAAGTCGGCCACCATCCTTGGCGACTACCGCCTCATGAAGAAGCTCGGCCAGGGAGGCATGGGGGCGGTCTACAAGGCGACCCAGATCAGCACGGGCCGCGAGGTCGCGATCAAGGTGATGACGAAGGAGCTGTCGCAGAAGGACGCCTTCGTGCAGCGCTTCACCCGCGAAGCACGCGTGATGGCGAAGCTCGACCATCCCAACGTGCTGCGCAGCTTCGACGCCGGCAATGCGATGGGGTACTACTACCTCTCGATCGAGTACGTCGAAGGCGGCAGCGTCGAGGGCTGGCTCAAGAAGCTGGGCCGCTTCAGCGTCGCCGACTCGGTCCATCTGATCCTGAAGTGCGCCGAGGGGCTGAAGCACGCGCACGACAAGAACATGATCCACCGCGACATCAAGCCGGACAACATCCTGCTCACGGGCGATGGCGTCGTCAAGGTGGCCGACCTGGGCTTGGCGAAGGACACCGAGGAGGACGTGTCGCTGACGAAGACCGGGGCCGGCGCGGGCACGCCGATCTACATGGCGCCCGAACAAGCCCGCGACGTGAAGCACGTCGACCTGCGCGCCGACATCTACGCGCTGGGCTGCATGCTCTACGTCTTCCTGACCGGCCAGGCGCCGTTCAAGGGCGAAACGCTGGTCGAACTGATCTCCGCGAAGGAGATCGGCAAGTACCCGCAGGCGCGGCGGCACAACGACGAGGTGCCGGGCAAGCTCGACCTCATCATCGACAAGATGATCGCGAAGGACCCCAAGCACCGCTACGCCGACTGCGGCGAGGTCATCCAGGCCCTCGAAGGCCTCGGCCTGGCGAGCGAGCGGCTCAGCTTCCTCACGCCGCAGGAAACAGCCGAACCCGAAGCTCGCGCGACGCCCGCCGCGAAAACGAAGACGCCGACGGCCGGGGCGCAGAAGACGCAGAAGCCGTCGGGCGGCGCCGCGACCAAGGCGCCTGCGATCAACAAGACCGCCGCCGGCGCGGCGGCTTCGACGACGAAAGCGGACGACGCCGAGGAGGAGATCGACGAGGACATCTGGCATGTGATGCTGCCGGCCAAGGACGGCAAGAAGATGGTCGTCAAGAAGGTGACGACCGACCAGCTCAAGACGATGGCCACGTCGAACCGCATCGACGCGAAAGCGCAGGTCAGCCGCACCGCGAAGGGGGGCTTCCGCTCCATCGCCACCTACAGCGAGTTCCAGCCGCTGTTCCGGTCGAAGCAGACGCTCGACCAGGCGAACAAGAAGGGCGCCACCTACCGCGACAAGTTCAAGGAGATCGAGGCCGAGGATGCGCGTCGCCGCAAGTGGGGCTGGGTGGGCCGCATGTTCAAGGGCGCCGGCGGCCGTCTGCTGGGCCTGCTGTGGATCGCGCTGATCCTGGGCGCGGTCGGCGGCGGAAGCTGGTTCGTCTACAACAACTACCTCCGATAGCGCATTTGTTTAGCCGCGACGCGCAGCGGAGCGCGGGAACCACGCGATGAC
>JAYSSW010000948.1:0-13032 GCA_043720335.1 Planctomycetia bacterium | reverse complement strand
TGAGATCGGCATGACTCGCCTCCAATAGGGCGAAGGAGTTGTCGGGCGATGTGGACCATAATAGCATTATAGAGCAGATTTCAAGCCGGCGTAATATGAGGCATCATTTGGTTAAAGACGCGCAGGGATTCTGGGCGAGATCGCAAACGGAGCCAAACGATGTGGGAGAAGGCCACAAAGAAATCGGCGATTTCAAATGAACAATGTGCAACGGAGTGAATGACCGTGAAGTATCTCATCTGTCTCGCGCTGGCCGCTTCGATCTCTTTTGTTGCCAAGCCTATTTCGGACGCGCAAGGGCAACAGAAAAGTGAACCGAACGTCATCGATAAGCTCAAATCACCCGTTTTGGAAACCAGGAAAAGCTCTGCAAAAATCATCCAAGGATCAAGAGCGAAGATCATTCGCGAATTGCTGAGCGTCGCCTCAGAAGTCCAGAAGACAGATGATTGGTGGAGTACTAAAGAACTCGCCATTGATGCACTTGGCCAACACAGGGCCGTTGAAGCTGTGCCATTTCTTGTTCGGCACATCACCTATTTCCCGCAAGGGATTATGGTGAACTTGGAACAAATTAACTATCCGTGTGCAGGTGCTCTCGCTAGCGTTGGCACTGCAGCGTACCAGGAAATCTGGCTTAGATTTCGGAGTAAGATGGACGATCTGGAAATCAAACTGTTCGTTTATGTCATTCGTCGAATCGACGGCGAAGTAGTCGGCGAGGCACGCATTGCTCATTTTCGCAAGTTGGCCGACAGCATCGGTACAGCCGATGGGGAAGTCGCACGCAAGAATTTGGATCGGCTTCTCGAACATTACAAGTCCAAGAAAATCGGGTTCTGAGTGATTCGCCCCATCACATGGCTGGTCGCGCTTTGCGTCGCGGATCTACTTCTGAGCGCGAGCTGGGCTGCCGCCCAGCCCGCCTGGAAGGTCGGTGACCTTTGGGATCTCCAGGTCGAAGTGCCTGGCAAGAAGGAGCACATCGTCCATGTCACCGTCAGCGGCACTGAACTGGTCGACGGGGCGGTTTGCTGGCAGCTACTGTTCTTCCCCGGCAGCAGCGAGGCGGCGAAGTCCGCCAGCCCACGGCATCGCGTCGTCCTCGACAAGAAGTCCGGCCAACCGGTCCGCGTTCTACGTCTCACGGACAAGCAGGCCGTCTCCGTCGAGAAGGCGGGGACGGCGGCGTTTGTCACCGGGCTGCCGCAGGGCGTGCCGCTGGAGTGGTTCGCTGGCTCCGACGCGCCGCTGGGCAGGACCGCCCTCGCCGGGACCAACCGCTTCGTCGAGGTCCGCAAGCAGCCGGCGGGGCGCAACTACACGCTGGAAATGGCCCTGTTCGACGGCGACGAGGAGCAGTGGTCGGTTCGCCAGCTCTGGATGCCGGGCGAGCCGTGGTGGCACACCTACGAGCGCCGGGTCAAGGGCGTTGTCGAACTGTCCGCCCGCCGGCTGAACGTCCCGCCGCTCAACGACGACGCCAAGATCGCCGCCGCCAAGAAGAGCAAGCATTTCGTCAATCTCCACCCGCTCGCCGGCGACTTCAAGCTGCGCGTCTACATCGAGCTCAACAAGGAAGCCGGGCTGTCGGAACTGCTGCTGCGCATGGAGCGTGCGACCGGGAGAAAAATCACGCTTGCGGACAACTTGAAATACCACCATCCCGACTTCAAGAGCGTCACTGCCCCGCGCATGCTGGCGACCTACAGCATCATGGAAATCCTGGCGATCATCGACCTGGACGACGGCCGCTGGACGAGGACCGACGACGGCTACGTCCTTGAAGGCGAGTCGCGGTCGATCCGGCTGCCGCGCCCGGTTTGGCCGTGGGTCGTGGCGGGCGCGGCGCTGCTTGTGTCCGCTGCGGCGGGCGTCGTGTGGCGCCGACGGCGTGCGAAAGTGTCGTCGGCGAAATGAATCTCCGCAGCCTTCAAGGACAATCGCGCCACGCCTCGCCCGCTTGCCATACAATGAGATGAAAATCATGGCGCGAGCGGGTTCAACATGTTTGTCGACCGGGTGGTGATCTTTGTCAAAGGCGGCGACGGGGGCCGGGGCTGCTGCAGCTTCCGTCGCGAGAAGTACGTCCCCAAGGGGGGGCCGGACGGCGGCGACGGCGGCGACGGCGGCAGCGTCACCATCCGCGCCGTCGCGGGCGCCGACAGCCTCGCCCCGATGCTGCGCTCCAAGCACTGGAAGGCCGAGCGCGGCGAGCACGGCCAAGGCTCGCACTGCGCCGGCAAGGACGGCAAGGACATCGTCATCCTCGTGCCGCCGGGGACCATCATCCTCGACCGCGACCGGGGCAACATCCTCCGCGACCTCACCGAGGACGGACAGGAAGTCGTCGTCGGCAAGGGCGGGCGCGGCGGCAAGGGGAACAAGCACTTCGCCACCGCCACCAACCGCACGCCGCGCGAGTTCGGCCCCGGCGACCCCGGCGAGGAACGCTGGCTGGTCCTCGAGCTGAAAGTCATCGCCGACGCCGGCCTGATCGGCCTGCCCAATGCGGGCAAGTCGACCATGCTCAGCCGGCTGTCGCAGGCCCACCCCGAGATCGCCGACTACCCGTTCACGACCAAGCATCCGAACCTCGGCGTCGTCCACGTCGGCGGCGACCATGTCTTCGTGCTGGCCGACCTGCCCGGCCTCATCGAAGGCGCCCATGAAGGGGTCGGCCTGGGGCACGAGTTCCTGCGCCACGTCGAACGGACGCGCGTGCTGGTCCACCTCGTCGAGCCGTTCCCGTCGGATGACAGCGACCCGGTCAACAACTACCGACTGGTGCGCCGCGAACTGGAGCTGTACAGTGCCGCGCTGGCGAACAAGCCGGAAATCGTCGCGATGACGAAGGGAGAGCTGACCGACAGCCAGGACGTGCGGGCGCGGATGAGCCAGGAGCTGGGCCGCGACGTGATCGGCTTGTCGGCGGTGACGGGGCAGGGGCTGTCACAGCTCGTCGTGGCGATCTCGCAGACGCTCCAGGAGTTGAAGGCCCAGGAGAAGGCGTGATGTCGCTGGTCGTGGTCGATGTCGGCAACACCCGCGTGAAGTGGGGCTTTTGTCGGGCCGGCCACGTCGTCGCCCAGGCGTCGCTTCCGCCCGACGACCCGGCCGCCTGGCAGGCGCAGCGCAATGCGTGGGGGGCTGACCCGGTGCGCTGGATCCTCGCCGGCGTCCATCCGCTGCGCAGTGACACGTTCGCCTCTTGGGCGCGCTCGTTCGGCGATGTCGTGGAAACCATCGACTCGCATCGGCAGTTGCCTTTGCAGGTGCAGGTCGATTTTCCCGACAAGGTCGGGATGGATCGCTTGCTGAACGCCGTGGCCGCCAACGCGCGCCGGCGCGCGGGCCACGCGGCGATTCTCGTCGATGCAGGCTCGGCCGTCACCGTCGATCTCGTCGATGCGGCGGGCGTCTTCCGTGGCGGCACGATCTTCCCCGGCCTGCGGCTCATGGCGCAGTCGCTGCACGACTACACCGCGAAGCTGCCCGTCGTCGACATTCGCCAGCCGTTCGCGCCGCCCGGCAAATCGACCGAGACGGCGATCCAGGCGGGCGTCTACCACGCCGTGATCGGCGGCATCGAGCGCATCGTCGCCGAGTTGGAATCGTTCGTCGGTGCGACGTGTGTAATCTACTTCACCGGCGGAGACGCGGAATTGTTGTCGCAGCGAACCATGCCGTTCATACTCTGTCCCGAAATGACGCTGGAAGGAATCCTGCTCAGCGCGACGAAGTGACACCATGTCCGACACGCTCATCGCCTGCCTGACGCCCCCCGGCCGAGGCGCCATCGCCACGCTCGGCGTGCGCGGCCCGCTGGCGTGGGACGTGACGCGCACGCTGTTTCTGCCGCTCCAGGGTTCGCTGCCTGACCAGCCCGAGGAACGCCGCTTCTGGTACGGCACGCTCGGCGACGAGTGCCGCGACGAAGTCGTGCTGGCAGTGCAGGGGACCGATCCCGACTCGCTCGAAATCCACTGCCACGGCGGGCCGGAAGTCGTCCGGCTGCTGCTGGAACTGTACGAGCAGCGCGGCGTCACGCCATGCACTTGGCAGGCGTTCGTAAAGCACGGCAGCGGTTCCGAACTTCAAAAAATGATGCTGCACGCCCTCACGCTGCGAACCGCGTCGATCCTGTGGGATCAATGCAACAAGCGCTGGACAGATCGTGCGCTGGCGTTGCTCGACGTGAAGGACTTCGGCGAACTGCGCGCGGTCTGGCAACGCTGGCTCGCGCTGATCCCGCTGGGGCAGCATCTCGTTCAGCCCTGGAAGGTCGTCATCGCCGGGGCGCCGAACGTGGGCAAGAGCAGCCTCGTCAACGCCCTGGCCGGCTACACCCGCAGCATCGTCGCGCCGACCGCCGGCACGACGCGCGACGTGGTCTCGACCGCCATCGCCCTCGACGGCTGGCCCGTCGAACTGCTCGACACGGCCGGGCTGCGCTGCTCCGACGATGAACTGGAGCAAGCCGGCATCGGCCTCGCCCGCAGCGCCATCGCCGACGCTGACTTGAAGCTCTGGGTGCTGGATGGCTCCGCTCCGCCCCAGTTGCCCGACGAGCCGAACGGCGATTGGCGCTACGTCGTCAACAAGGCCGACCTGCCCGCCGCGTGGGACTGGCGTTCGCTGCCCGATGCGAGCATCGTGTCCGCCGAAGCGAAGCTCGGCATCGGCGAGTTGAGCGACGCGATCGCGCGTTGGCTCGTGCCGACGGCGCCGCATCCAGGCGAAGCGCTGCCATGCACATTGAACGATCGGGCGATGGTGGAGCGTGGTTGGGAGCTGGTGCGCGAGCCGCGATTCAGCCAGGACGAGGCGATGCAGCAGGAAGTGCGGGCGCTGCTGGAACACGCGCCGGACGCGTGAACGGCCGGCGCGGAGAAGTTGGCGATCAATGGCCGGGGTCTTCGCCCATCTGCTCGGTGAGGTAGTTCTGCAGGCCGACGGCTTCGATCAAGCTCAGCTGCGTTTCGAGCCAGTCAACGTGCTCCTCGGACTCGGTGAGGATCGGGTCGAGCAGGTCGCGGGTGCCGTTGTCCTTGAGCTTGATGCACAGGTCGATCAAGGTGTTGTAATGTTTGGCGCCTCCCTGTTCGAGCACCAGGTCGACCTCGAACTGCTCCTTCACGTCGGCGCCGGCGCGGATCACGTCGTAGCGGGCGATCTCCGGGATCCCGTCGAGGAACAGGATGCGGTCGATGATCTTGTCGGCGTGCTTCATCTCGCCGATCGACTCCGCGTACTGCTTCTTGGCGAGCTTGTGGTAGCCCCAGTTCTTGCACATCTTGGCCTGGATGAAGTACTGGTTGATCGCGGTCAGCTCGACGGTGAGCGCACGATTCAGCCCTTCGATGATTTGCGGATCGCCCTTCATGATGTTCTCCGTGGAAAGTTTCGAGTCGGCAGTCGCCCGGCGAACGGCCTGCGTCAGCGGGCCGGTGGAACCTTGCGGTGGTTGAAAGTTTCACCAGCCCGCTTACGCTGGTTGTTCGCCATAGCGCGGCCTGCGATGCGGGTTCTTGTCCGTTCGTCTTGTCCATTTCATGTTAGAGACGCGCGAGTTCTCCGTCTCGGATCACGACGGCGGCGGGGTCGGCGGAATCGCCTGGCCGTGCGGGTCGTGCGGCGGTTCGTGCAGCGTTTCCGCCAGTTGTTGCTGCAACTCCGGGCCGATGAAATGCTCCATGCGCGACGCCGGGGCGTGGACATGGTCGGCGGGCAGGTCGAGCACTTCGCCGACGTACGCTTCCCACAAGCGATGCGAACGGATGATGGATTGGGCGAGCCGTTTTCCTTTCACGGTGAGGGCGAGCAAGCCGTCGTCGCGCAGGATCAGCAGCTTCCAGCGCAGCAGGTTGCGCTGGGCGAGCCGTTGGATCCAGGGCGGCAGGCTGTGTTCCTTCAGGGCCAAAGCGTACGACGGCGTCCCCTTCTCCTCGGCCCGGTACAGCGTCGCCAAGATTTCCTCGCCGGCGATGCGCAGCGACAGTTGCACGTTGCGCCAGATCCGCATCACGATGCCATGCTGAGGCGCCAGCAGCAGCACCAGTGTGAACTGCACGCCGGCGACGACCGCCATCATCCCCGCGATGTTGCACGAGAACGGCCCGACGACGGCGAAGACGTAGCCAAGGATCGCGCACGACAGCGCGAAGACGACCGACCACAACAGCATCGGGAACATGCGGTCGGTGAGCAGATTGGCGGTCGCGGGGGGAACGATCAGCATCGCCAGCACCAGCACGCTGCCGATCGCCTCGAACGACGACACCGTGCAGGCGGCCACCAGCGCGATGAGGGCGTAGTTGAGGAAGCTGGGCCAGAACCCCATCGCCTGCGCCAGCGCCTCGTCGAACGCGGCCAGCACCAGTTCCTTCCAGAAGACCGCCAGGAATCCAGTGATTACAAGCAGTGTGATCGCCATCGTCGGCAGAGCGTCGGGGATCTCGACGCCAAGGAACGGGAAGGTGCGCAGCGGCACCCCTTCGAGCAGGCCGAAGAAAACGCAATTCGGGTCGAGGTCGACATCGCCCAAAAACTTCGTGATGAGAATGATGCCGAGCGCGAACAGCGACGTGAAGACGACCCCCATGCTCGCGTCCTCCGGCACCCTGCCGAGCGAGGTCAATGCCTGCGTGAGCACGGCCGTCAACACGCCGAAGACCATTGCGCCGATCAGGAGAGGCACGCCGGTGATCTGGCCGGTCAGCATCGCCATCAGGGCGATGCCGGGCAGGACGCCGTGGCTGATGGCGTCGCCGAGCAGGCTGAGTCGTTTGATCAGCAGGAAGCAGCCGAGCAGCGAACACGAGACGCTGCACATGCCGGCGACGGTGATCGTCCAAAACGCATTGTGAAAGTGGGGATCGTCGAGCCACGTCATGGAACGGCCCCTCCATGCGGTTCGGCGGGAGGTTGGAGCAGCACGCGATCGCGCTGGCGGTTCAGCCAACGGGCGATCAAGCCACGACGTGGTGCAAACACGAGCGAGACGAGGAACAGGGTCGTCGCCGCGAGTACGATGCTGGGGCCGGCGGGCAGCTTCTCGAAGGTCGCGCTGACGAACGACCCCGCGACGCCGGCCGACATGCCGAACGCGCCGGCGACGACGAGCAGCACGCCGAGCCGGTCGGTCCAGAAGCGGGCCGCCGCTCCGGGGATGATGAGCAGGGCCGCCATCATCAGCACGCCGACGGCGGGCAGGCCGATGACGACGGCGAACACGAGAAGCAGCATCATCAGCCCGTCGATGAGCTGGCTCGGCCAACCCTGCACCTGCGCGAACTCGGCGTCGAAGGTGACGAGCTTGAATTCCTTGAAGAACAGCACGACCACGGCCAACGTCGCCAGCGACAACAGCATGATGAGCCTGGCGTCGGCGATGGTCAGGCCGGCGGTCTTGCCAAGGATGAACGACTCCAGCCCCGCGCGGGCGCTGCCAGGGATCGCCTGGATGACGCTGAGAAGGACGATGCCGGCGCCGTAGAAGACGCTGCGGACGATGCTGATGGTGGCGTCTTCCTTCAGCCTCGACCAGCGGCGGAGCAGGGCGAGCGTCACGATGCCCGCCAGCCCGGCGACGAACGCCCCCGCGAGCAGCACCCAGAACTGCTTCTCGCCAGCGATGAGGAACGCGATGCAGACGCCCGGCAGGGCGGCGTGCGACATGGCGTCGCCGACGAGCGAACGGCGCCGCAGCACGGCGAAGCAGCCGATCACGCCGGCGCAAGCGCCGAGCATGCTGGCGCCTTGGAGGACGACGGCGAGATTGTGGGGGAGCCAGTCGTTCATGGCGTGCGGACCTGGGCCTGCACCGCCTGGCCGAGCGTGTCGAGGATGGAAAGCCTGCCGCCGTAGGTCTTGCGCAGGTTCTCCTCGGTGAAGATCGTTTTGGTCGGCCCGCTGGCGACCAGGCGGACGTTGAGCAGCAACACCTGGTCGAAGTAGGTTGCCACCGTGCGCAGGTCATGGTGGACGACCAGCACCGTCTTGCCCTGCTCGCGCAGTTTCAGGAGAAGCTGGAAGATCGCCGCCTCGGTGGCCGCGTCGACGCCGGCGAACGGCTCGTCCATGAAGTAGACGTCGGCCTGCTGGGCGAGGGCGCGCGCCAGAAAAGTTCGCTGCTGCTGGCCTCCGGAAAGCTGGCCGATCTGGCGGTCTTCGAGGTCGCGCATGCCGACCATGTCGAGACACTGCCGCGCCCAGGCGCGTTCCTGCACGCCGGGCCTGCGGAACCAGCCGAGGTTGCCGTACGTCCCCATGAGGACCACGTCGAGCACGCTGACGGGGAAGTCCCAGTCGACACTCTCACGCTGCGGCACATAGCCGATGCGTCGGCGTTCCTTGTCGATCGTGTGCCCGAAGATCTGCACCGAGCCGCTGACGAGCGGGACCAGGCCGAGCAGCGCCTTGATGAGCGTGCTCTTGCCCGCGCCGTTCGGCCCGACGATGCCGACCAGGCTCGGTTCGGTCAGCGTCCAGTCGATGTCCCACAGCACCGGCTTGCGCTGGTACGCGACCGTCACGTCGTGCACGTCGAGGATCGGCGTGCGCAGCGCGGGCTTTGGTTGTGAGAATTGGAGGGGGATGTTCATCGATGATTCCAATCAAGCCCCACCATGAGCAACGCGATTGGTGGGGGTCGCACCACGCGGCGACTCACCCCCAGGAATCGCTTCGCTCATCCTGGGGCTTGGGGGGATTGCTTTCTACTTCAGCGCCTGCACGATGGTGTCGACGTTGTGCCGGACCATGCCGACGTAGGTGCCTTCGACGGTGCCGTGCTTGCCCATCGCGTCGGAGAAGAGTTCGCCGCCGAGCGCGACGGCGTGCCCCTTGGCGACGCAGCCTTCGCGCAGGGCTTCCATGTTGCGCTGGCTGACGCTCGACTCGACGAAGACGGCTTTGACCTTCTTCGCCGCGATGAAGTCGACGAGGTTCTGGATGTCGCGCACGCTCGCCTCGGCTTCGGTGCTGATCCCCTGGATCCCCTTCACCTGGATGTCGTACGCTTTGCCGAAGTAGCGGAAGGCGTCGTGCGACGTGACCAGCACCCGGCGTTCCACGGGGATCGACTGGATCTTCGTCTTCGTTTCTTCGTGCAGGTCGGCCAGCGTCTGCTGCAGCTTGTCCGCGTTGGTTTTGTAGGTGGCTGCGTTCGCGGGATCATAGAGGCTGAGCGCTTCGCCCACGACGCCGGCGGCTTTGCGCCACAGCGACACGTCGAACCAGACGTGCGGGTCGGGGTGCTTCTGCTCGGCCAGGATCAACTCGCTGGGGTCGAGGAACTCCGCGACGGCGAACGTCGCTTTCTTGCGGCCATGCCGTTCGAGCAGTTCCGCCATCTTGCCTTCGAGATGAAGGCCCGAATAGAACACCGCGTCGGCGTCGCCGAGCTTGGCGATGTCGGCCGGCGTCGCCTTGTAAAGATGCGGATCGATGTCGCTCCCCATGATCTGCTCGACGACCACGAGCGGTCCACCGACGTTGCGGACCAGGTCGGCGACCATGCCGATGGTGCAAACGACCTTGAGCGGGCCTTTGCCCTGGTACGTCTGCGAAACCTGCAATTTGCGAGGCTTCGTGCCATCGTGGGTCGATTCGCCACGACAGCCGAAAGCGGGTGCGAGAAGGAGAAGCAGAATCCATCGAAAGGAGGTTGCCATGAAAGCGTCCAGTTAGTCTAGGCTTATCTTCAGCTAAGGTAAGACTAACTCGCTCGATTGTCCAGGGGAAAGGAAGCGATCCGCCATAATTATTACTTCAAAATTGAACAACTGACAATGGATTGAAGCGGGAAATCGGGTAGGATTCATGGTTGAGTAGCATCTGGAAAACATGCCTCCCCGAACGGCGGTTGAAGGAGGAGCGAGCGATGAACCGGGCGTTGAAAAACCATCTGATCGTGGAAATCGACGAGTTGGCCGTGCGAGGCGACGACAGCCTGCCGCAAGCGTTTCTCGGCGCGATGCAGTCGTTCTTCGCCGCGCTGGAAACGAAAGGGGATTCGCTGCCTCGCGCGTCGCTGGCTGCGGCGACAACGGAATTCGCGGCGGCGGTGGAGTCGGCGGTGCGGAATCAGCTTGGTTGGCCGGCGCATGCGCGAGCCGTCTGCAAGCGAATCCGCGAGCTGCTGCGGGGTTCCGTTTCGGAAAACTGGGACGAGATCGGCTCGGAATTGGAGGCGCGTTTCGACGACCGCTTGCGAGTTCTCACCAGCCTTCGCGATGGATCGGTCAAGCTGCTGCACAGCCACGGGATCGCGGTGGCGAGCGCTGCGCAGCTGGACGCGGATCTTGCGGACATCGTTGGCTTGAAGAAGGAGATGCTGGACGACTGGCCGTGGTCGACGAACGAGCTTCCGCCGGTCGATTGGGACATGGTGGAGGCGTCGAAGGCGGAGCTGGCCAACGGCGGGACCGGGGAACCGATCGAGGATTTGATCCGGCGTCTCGGCGGGGCGGTTGAAAAGAGCCGCTGGCAGCGCGATGGTTTTTGACGACTCGTTTGGAGCCTGCGGATTTCCGAGGTTGTTTGCCACGGGGGAGTGCAGTGTTCCGTGTCATCGTGACGGAAACGGTCAGCCGAGCGCTGGGGCAGTGGCTGACGCGGGCCTCGATGCTCGCGGTGTTCAACCGCCTGCACGATCAGCTGACGCACCACGCCGATCGGTTTCGGGGGCGACGCAACCGGACGCGCCCCGACGACTACTTCGACTACTACGTCAACCTCGCCGACGAGAACGACGAATGGCACACGCTGCGTTTCACGGTCGATGATCGACAGGCCGCGGGATACCTGTTCGTCATGGGGGTCGGCTACCGCCCGGGCAAGGTCCGGCCGCGCTGAAATGCTTTGGCCAACCCGCGCGCCGTGCGCATAATCAACCGCAGGAACACGTCGGACGGCATCTGCGGAGCCTGGCTGTGAAAATCCATGTCCTGGGCAATGCCCTGCGTGCGGGCGTCACGGCGGAGGTCGAACGCTGGCTGCCGTTCCTCCACCGGCACGCCAAGGTACTGCTCGTCGACCTTCGCCAGGAGACCGACCTGTACGCCTACCCCGCCGCCGACCTCGCGCTCGTCTTCGGAGGCGACGGCGCGATCCTGCGGGCTGCCAGGCAGATGGCGTACCGCCAGATTCCGGTACTCGGCGTCAACCTTGGCCGGCTCGGCTTCCTCGCCGACATCCCTTGCAACCAGTTCGAGGAGGCGTTCCGCCAGGTTCTCGACGGCGACTACCGCGTCACCCGTCATCTCATGTTCCAATGCGTCATCCTCGAAAGCGACGGGGCGGAAAGGCCGATCCTCGGCTTGAACGAAGTCGTGGTCCACGCCCTGCCGCCCCAGCGCATGCTCGACCTGGAACTGGAGATCGACGGCGAACCCGTCTCGCAGTTCGGCGGCGACGGGCTGATCGTCAGCTCGCCCATCGGCTCGACAGCGCACAACCTGTCGGCGGGGGGGCCGATCCTGGGGCAGGAGCTGGACGCCTTCGCGATCACGCCGATCTGCCCGCACACGCTGACGTACCGCCCGCTGGTCGAGTCGGCGGACAAGCAGTTCTCGATCCGCCTGGGGAGCCGGGCGGAGCGGGCGGTGGTGATCGTTGATGGGCAGCAGGTCGCGGAAGTGGAGCGGACGCAGCGGATCGTCATCCGCAAGGCGCCGGTCACGTTCCAGCTGGTGAAGGTGCCGGGCAAGAGCTACTTCCAAACGCTGCGCGACAAGCTGCACTGGGGGACGCCGCCGGGCTACCGCGTCGAACCATGAACGGCGACGCTGCGTAAGGGAGGAGCGATCATGCGGGTGTGCAAGCGTGTTCTGTACCGGGGCGAGGTCCAGGGGGTCGGATTCCGCTACACGACCCGCCGCATCGCAGGCGGCTTCGCGGTCGACGGGACGGTCCGCAACCTGCCGGACGGGCGCGTCGAACTGGTGGCCGAAGGCGAGGCGGGCGAGGTGGAACGCTTCCTGGCGGCGGTCGCGCAGCGGATGGCCAACCACATCGCCGACCATAGCATGAACGACGAGGCGCCGCTGGGGCGAGCCGGCTTCGACATCCTCCATTGAGCGACGAAACAACCCATTTTCAGCGAGTGGCCAGCATCCATGTCGGGATCATTGCCTCAACTGCTGCTGTTCTGCACGTTCCTGTTCTTCCTGCAGGGGCTGGCGGCGCTCCCGTGGCTGATCGCGGTGAACCGCCGTCCGTTCGGCGAGATCCGAGGCATGCTGCTGCTGGTGCTGGGACTGGTGACCGCCGCCGGCCCGGCCTTCGCGCTCATGATGGACTTCAACAGCGACGCGGGCGTGCTCGCTTTCTGGGGCAGGCTGTACGCTGCGGTGCTGCACGTCCAGCTGATCCTCGACTTCCTCGCCGTCGTATTCTGGGCGATGCTGACGTTCTGGCCCAAGGGGGGCGCGGTCGCCCTCGCCGCCTTCCAGGAAGGGGTGCGCCAGCCGCTCTTCTGGATGCTCACCGTCATCGCCTGCATCGTCATGTTCGTGTCGATTGTCATCCCGTACTTCACGTTCGGCGAAGACCTGAAGATGGTGAAGGAGATCTGCTACGCCTTCACGATGCTCGTGCCGGTGGCGTTCGGCATCTTCGCGGCGTGCGTGTCGGTCAGCGAGGAGATCGAAGGCCGCACCGCCGTCACGCTGCTCAGCAAGCCGATCTCGCGGCGGCAGTTCCTGATGGGCAAGTTCCTTGGCATCACGCTGGCCGCCCTCTTCATGACCGCTCTCATGGGCTGGATGCTGATCTGGGTCATCCTGGGCAAGACGGTGTATGACGCAGGCGTGCCGGGCATCGAGGCACCGGTCGATCCGGCGTGGGTGGGCGAATGGGTCGAAAGCACGCTGGGCCGCAGCAGTTCCGGCGACCTGCTGCGCGGCATCGGCCTGTGGCTCGGCGACACGCTCACCGCGCTGCCCGGCCTGACCATCGGCTTCTGCCAGGTGCTGGTGCTGATCGCCGTCGCCGTCGCCGGCGCCACCCGCCTGCCGATGCTCGTCA
>JAYSSW010000947.1:0-13052 GCA_043720335.1 Planctomycetia bacterium | reverse complement strand
CGCTGAGCCACCGCGACGGCTACTCGCAGTCGAAGGCCGAGGCCGAGGCGCTGGCCCTGGACTACTACCGCGACTTCGGACTCCCGGTCGTCGTGCTGCGGCCCGGCTTCGTCTACGGCCCGCGCGACCGCATCGTCCTGCCACGCATCGTCGAGAACCTCCGCCTCGGCCGCGTCCGCTACCCCGGCGCCAAGGGGATGCGACTGCTCAACACCATCTTCGTCCGCAACCTCGTCGACGCCGTCCTGCTCGCCATCGACAACGACGACGCGGTCGGCGAGGTCTTCAACCTGACCGACGGCGAAGCGGTGACGAAGCGCCGCTTCATCGAGAAGATCGCCGACGCGCACGGCCTGCCCCGCCCCACGATGTCCCCCCCCTACTGGCTCGCCTGGCTGCTGACCTGGGGCAGCGAAACGCTCGCGAAGGCGCGCGGCGCCAAGCAGACCCCGCTGCTCAACTTCACCCGCCTCAAGTTCCTCGGCATGAACCTCGACTTCAGCATCGAGAAGGCCCGCGCCCAGCTCGGCTACTCCCCGCGCGTCCGCTTCGACGACGCCATGAACGAGACCCTCGCCTGGCAGCGCACGAATTCGCGCTGACGCTTTGCCGCCGGCCGATGGATGTTTCAACCACTCGGACGGCAAGCAGCGACCTCACGCCAAAATCTCGCGCACCACGTTGCCGTGCACGTCGGTGAGGCGGAAGTCGCGGCCGGCGTAGCGGTACGTCAACCGCTCGTGGTCGAAGCCGAGCAGGTGCAGGATCGTCGCGTGCAGGTCGTGGACATGCACCGGGCGATCGACCGCCTGGAAGCCGAACTCGTCGGTGGCGCCGTGGACGTGGCCGCCTTTGACGCCGCCGCCGGCGAGCCACATGCTGAAGCCGTAGTGGTTGTGGTCGCGGCCGCTGAGGCCGGGCAGCTCGGCGACCGGGGTGCGGCCGAACTCGCCCCCCCACATCACCAGCGTCGAGTCGAACATGCCGCGACTCTTCAAGTCGTCGAGGAACGCCGCGATCGCCTGGTCCCACGGCCTGGCCAGGCTGCGGTGCTGTGCTTCCAAGCCGTCATGGTTGTCCCACGGCTGCCCCGCGCCGCTCCAGACCTGGATGAAGCGCACGCCCCGTTCGAGCAGCCGCCGCGTCAGCAAAAGCTGCCGGCCCTGGACGTGGTTGCCGTAGCGTTCACGGAGGAACAGTGGCTCGCGGTCGAGGTTGAACGCCTCGGCCGACTCGGTCTGCATGCGGTACGCCAGCTCGAACGACTGCAGCCGCGATTCGAGGTTCGGGTCGCGCTGCCGTTCGTCGAGATGGCGCTCGTTGAGCTGGCGGACGAGGTCGAGCTGCGTCCGCTGGTCGGCGAGCGAGATGCTGGGGTTGCGGATGTTCTCGATGAGCCGATCAACGGCGGTGTGCTGCGTGTCAAGGTAGGTCCCCTGGAACGCGCCGGGCAGGAACGCGGAGCGCCAGTTCTGCGTGGCGACGATGGGATACCCGCCGGGACACATGGCGAGGAAGCCCGGAAGGTTCTGGTTCTCGGAGCCGAGGCCGTAGGTGATCCACGCCCCCATGCTGGGTCGCGGCAGCCGGCCGTCGCCGCAGTTCATCAGCATCAGCGACGGCTCGTGGTTGGGCACGTCGGCGTGCATCGAGCGGATGACGCACATATCGTCGATGTGCCTGGCCGTCTGCGTGAACAGCTCGCTGACCGGGATGCCGCTGCGGCCATGCCGATGGAACGCGAACGGCGAGCGCATCGCCGCCCCGGTTCGCCGCTCGGTGCGCAGGTTGGTGCGGGGCAGCGGCCGGCCGTGATGCTGGTCGAGCAGCGGCTTGGGGTCGAACGTGTCGACCTGCGACGGCCCGCCGTTCATGAACAGATGCACGACCCGCCGCGCCTTCCCCTCGAAGTGCCCCGCGCGCGGCGCGAGCGGATTGGTCGGCGTCGCCCCGGCCCGGCAATGGAGAAGATCCGCGAGCGCGAGCGAGCCGAAGCCCATGCCGATGCGCTGGAGCAGGTGGCGACGCGACAAACCGGTTTGCATGTTCGTTCTCCGCATCAAGGACGTTGCTTCGCGGCACGGAGCCGTTCATCGAGCCAGCGCTGCTCCTGGGGATCGAGCGTAAGCTGCGGCGGCTCGCGATAGCGGATCGCCCGCTGGAAGCCGCTCGTCTCGTAAGTCTCGTCGAACGCACGCTGCAAGTCCAGCGCCACGTCGGCGTCCGGTTCCATCAGCGGCACCGGCACCGTAGGCATCGGCTGGTCGAGGTGGATCGGCCAAACCTGCGACAGCGGCCTCCTGCTCGCCCGGCTCAACAGCACGTAGTACGACGCCGCCGGCAGCGGCTGCGCCATCGGCACACGCCTGCCTAGTCGCAGCAGGTCGATCTCCAGCAGATGCACCGGGCTGTGCAGCGCCAGGTCGCGCTTCCGCAGGTACTTCTTTCGGCCCGCCCCTCGCTTGTTCGCCGGCGACAGCACCTCGATCAATGTCACCAGCTTGCGTTCCTGCGCATCGACGATCTTCAGATACCGCTGTGGAACCTTCGACGAAAGCACGGTCTGTACTTCAACACTTGGCGAAATCACCGCGGCGGCCACGGCCTCCATCGGGCTGCGGCTCGCTTGCAGCACGCCAACGTCGGGAACGATCCCCTCCGGCGAGATCGCGATTTCCGACGGCGCATCGACGAGGTGATACTTGTCGACGAGCGCAAGATAGCGCGGCGCGAGGCGCGGGTTCAGCTGGCGCACGATCTCGGTGATGAAGACCGCGTGGAAACTCGTCCAAAGGTTGCCTTCGAGGTAGGGGTCCATGCCGGGGAATGGCGAGGGCATGCTGCACCTGGTTCAACGAAACACTTCGCGTCCATCTGCTTCGCGTCCATCCTACCCGATCCGTCGCATGATTTCAGCCTTCGTTTCGCACGCGCCGCGTCAACACGAGCAGGGCCAGCGACCACGCCAGGATGAACGGGCCTTCGACCAGCGTCCACAGCAGCGGCATGCCGACGGCCACATCGACTACCAGCATGGCGGCGCCGAACGCGAGCTTAATCGCGGCGAGGAAGCGAAGCAGGTCGCGGTGGCGCCTCACGTCACGGGAGAGGTAGAGGTACAGGGCGCCGAGCGACGCGTACTGGCCCCCCGACGAGCGCGCCAGGTACGACACCATCGGCACGTTGGGCAGGTCGCCCAGGCCGAGCCAGTCGTGCATCCCGTTCATCGCGCGGTGCGGCAACACCAGCGCCGCCAGCGCCAGCAGCAGGATGACGGCGGAGACGCGCAGGAACAGCACGAGCTGGCGCTGGGCGGCGGTCGTGCTCATTTCGAGGGGGCCAGCCGGTACGAGAAGGCGCCGAGCAAATCGCCCTGGCCGCCGCCGTGGCACTTCTGGCACTGCTCGACACTGCGGATGGCGCCGACCATGCGCAGCCCGTCGGGCGTGTTGGTCGCGTAGTAGTCGTCGCCGGCGACCAGCTTCGCCAGCCCGTGCGCTTCGAGCGGGTCGAGCGGCCGCGTCGGCGCCTTCACCAGTTCGTCCATGCGCGGCAGGTTCTTGCTGACGTAGACGACGGGCTGCTCGTGCTTCATCAAGCCGACGAGTTCGACAGTACGGACCTGCCAACCGCGTGCCTTGGGAGTTTCCGAAAAACCGTGCGACCCGAAGCCGATCACCCGCTTGCGGTCCAACAACAACCCGAAGCCGAGCGGATTCACGAAATCGAGAACGACCTCGGTGTGCATGCCATCGAGCGTGTCGGAGATTGCAAGCGGCTCGCCAGGCTGCGTGGATGCTGCTGACAAGGGCGGATCGTCGGTAGCGTCCCCGAATGGGACGGAATCGCGCTTCTGTCCACGGTGGACGTACTGAGCGATCCGATTGGGGTTGTTCTGCATCCGCGCAAAACCAAATCCAGGGCTGTTGATGAACTCTTCGACCGTGTTGTTGTGGAGCTGTTCGATTCTTTCAGGAGTGAGCCCCGCCATCCTTGTATGTTCGCCGACGCGGTCTTGGATCTGCTGCTTCAGCGCGCCGAGGCGATTCGACGATTGGTCGCTCAAGATTCCCGCCGCGTACTCCTGCTTCGTTGGAGGGGCGCGATCTTCCATCGAAGTTTCCACGAAATGCTGGCGTAGTTGAGCGACGTCGTCGATCACAGTCCAGGCTCTCCAGCCGTAGATCGCCGCCACCATCAGCAGGCAATACGCCGCACAAAGCGAAGGGTATCGGCGTGCTGTAAACCACCACGCCATCGAAATCGTGGCGAGTCCCCCAGCGACCAGAACATTGATCGGGGAAAGGCAAAATGAGAAGAACGCGAGGAAGCCGCAGGCGGCAAACTGGTCGAACACGAAATCCTTTGGGTGGTACGCTCGCCAGCTGATGAACGCGAGCACGAGCAGAGTCAGAAAAGCGGAGAAGTAGAACATGGCCGGACTCCGAACGAAGGAAAGAAATGAGGAATAACCAAGTATCCCGCGCGTCGGGCCGTTTCGCAAGGTGCGTTGCGCGGGAATCGCTTTGACGGGCCGGGGCGGCTGGCGTACCATCCGGGGGCGATCCATCCTCTCCCGGGAGCATGCCATGATGCGAGTTGCGTTGCTGCTGGTGCTGTGGTCGGCGGCGCCGGTTTTCGCGGGAGGCCTGCCCAAACTGAAGGTCAGCGAGAACCAGCGATTTCTCGTCGCGGACGACGGCAAGCCGTTCTTCTACCTCGCCGACACCGGCTGGGAGCTGTTCCATCGGCTCGACCGCGACGACGCCGAGCGCTACCTGGCGAAGCGGGCCAAGCAGGGATTCACCGTCATCCAGGCGGTCGCCCTCGCGGAGTTCGACGGCCACAGCGAGCCGAACGCCTACGGCCACCTGCCCCTGCTCGACATGGACCCGGCACGGCCCGCGGTGAAGGACGGCCCCGCCAACGACTACTGGGACCACGTCGATTTCGTCGCCGACAAGGCGAACTCGCTCGGCCTTTACGTTGGCTTCCTGCCAACTTGGGGCCGCTACTGGCACGACAAGGTGAAGGACGGCAAGCCCCTCTTCACCCGCGCCAACGCCGAAGCGTACGGCGAATGGCTGGGCAGGCGCTACAAGGACAAGGGCATCATCTGGATCCTTGGCGGCGACCGCAGTGTCGACAACGAGGAACAGAAGGCGATCATTCGCGCGATGGCGCGCGGCTTGCGCAAAACCGACGGCCGCAACCTGATGACGTTCCATCCGCCGGGCAACGCCGGGTCGTCGCAGTGGTTCCAGGCCGACGGCTGGATCGACTTCCACATGAGGCAGAACGGCCACGCCGCCGAGTTCACCGACCGCTACTCGAAGACGCGCGGCGACTACGACCTGAAGCCGACGCGGCCCGTGATCGACGGCGAGCCGATCTACGAGGATCATCCCATATCGTTCAACGCCAAGGGGCTGGGCCACTCGACTGCCGCCGACGTGCGCCGGGCGCTGTACTGGGACCTGTTCAGCGGGGCGTGCGGGCACACCTACGGGCACCATTCGGTCTGGCAGTTCTGGAAGCCGGGCCGGGCGCCGGTGAACAACCCGTTGCAGCCCTGGAGCGAAGCGGTCGACCAGCCCGGCGCGGCGCAGATGATCCACGGCCGGCGGCTGATCGAGTCGCGGCCGATCCTCACGCGCGTCCCCGACGACAGCGTGATTGTCACCGACCGCGTGCCGACGGCGGTGCCCGGCGCCGGCCGGTACCGCTTCGTCGCCACGCGCGACACCGACCGCAGCTACGCGATGGTTTACGTCCCGGTGGGCAGGCCGTTCGCGGTTCGCATGGACGCCGTCAAAGCTGCGAAGGTGAAGGCGTGGTGGTTCAACCCGCGCACCGGAACGGCGAGCGCGATCGGCGAGTTCGACAACAACGGCGAGCGCGTGTTCCGCTCCCCCGACCCCGGCGAGAACCTCGACTGGGTGCTCGTGCTGGACGACGCTGCGAAGAACTACCCGCCCCCCGGCGCGGCGAAGTGAAGCGGCTGCGCAACGCTTGCATTGCCCGGTGGATTTGCTAACCTTGTCCCACATCAGACACCCCGGCCTCGCCTCCTTCGAGCGTCCATTCATGAATGCGTCGATCCGCAACCGCCTCTCCGTGATGATGTTCCTGGAGATTCTCATCTGGGGGGCGTGGCTGCCCCTGATCTTCGAATACATGAAGATGCTGGAGTTCACCGACTTCCAGAAGTCGATGGTCATGAACGCCTTCGCCGTGTCGTCGCTGCTGGCGATGTTCTTCAGCACGCAGTTCGCCGACCGCAACTTCGCCGCCGAGCGGTTCCTTGCATTCAGCCATCTCGTTGGCGGGCTGGCGATGCTGGGCATGTTCTTCGTGACCGATTTCGCGTCGTTCTTCGCGTTGATGCTGGTGCATTCGCTGTTCTACGTGCCGACGCTGTCGATCACGAATTCGATCGCGTTCACGCATCTGAAGGACGCGCAGCGCGACTACGGGCTGGTTCGCCTGTGGGGGACGATCGGCTGGATCGCGGCGAGCTGGCCGTTGTTCCTGGTCCTGGTCGACTGGAGCCGAATCCCCGTCTTCAACGAGGTGCCGTTCAAGGACTGGATGTCGGCGGTGCTGGGCACCTCGCTGTCGGGCGCCGCCTACCGCGACGGCCTGCGCTACATGTTCGTGGTGGCGGGCGCCGCGTCGCTGCTGCTCGCCGCGTTCAGCCTTCTGCTGCCGCACACGCCGCCGAAGCCCGCCGTCGCTGGCACGCCGACTTTCGCGTTCCTGGAAGCGCTGAAGCTGCTGCGCACGCCCTTCCTTTTCGTTCTCGCGGTCGTCACCCTGATCGACGCTTCGGTCCACCAGTGCTACTTCCTGTGGACGGGCAGCTTCCTGAAAAGCGAAGCGGTCGGCATCCCGCCGCAATGGATCATGCCGGTCATGAGCATCGGCCAGTTCGCCGAGATCGTCACGATGGCCGCCCTCGGCCTGTGCCTGAAACGGCTCGGCTGGCGCACCACGATGATCATCGGCGTGCTCGGACACGCCGTCCGCTTCGGCGTCTTCGCCCTCGCCCCCTACCCCTGGCTGGTCGTCAGCATCAACCTGCTGCACGGCATCTGCTACGCCTTCTTCTTCGCCACCGTCTACATCTTCGTCGACGAGTTCTTCCCCAAGGACGCCCGCTCCAGCGCCCAGGGGCTGTTCAACTTCCTCATCCTCGGCTTCGGCCCGCTGGTCGGCAACTTTGTCTGGCCGCAGGTCAGCGGCTACTTCAAGGACGCCGCCGGCAACGAGGACTACTCGCGCAGCTTCCTCGTCCCGGCGGCGACCTCGCTTGTCGCCTCCGTGCTGCTTCTGCTGTTCTTCCATCCCCCCGCCAAGTCGGAGTCGGCGTAGGACGTCAAGCGAACCTTGAACGCCGCGGTGCCGCGGGACCACGGGAAGGAACGGTCGGGACGAAGGCAGTTCCTTGAGAGGCCGCCCCACGCGACGATGCGAAAGGGGCGGCCTCTCCCGTTCGCCAATGCGCAGCGAGGCGCGGCAGGGTTCTGAGCCCGAAGCGCGAGCGAGGCAGCACGCGCGCCGATGAAAAGGCGTGGCGTCTCCCGTTCGCCAATGCGCAGCGAGGCGCGGCTCTCGCTGCGCGAGTCGCCGTTCCCCTGGCCCATGCCGTCGCGCGGTTTTCCTCGCTCGCGCTTCGGGCTCAAGTCTGAGCCGCAGCAATGTATCCAGGCGGGCGAGACGCGCTGGGGCGTCAACCCCGGCGACGCGAAGTAGCCAGGGGATGTTGTCGCTGCAAAGGCAACCCAGGGACGGCGGTCCCTGGGCTTTCGGTGTTTCAACGATCGCGGACGTGGGATGTCGGCTCCAAAAGCCGCGCCCGAACACGGCGCGACATCGCCTTGTAAAATTTCGTCGCTTGGTCTAAGGTTGGCCCTCGCAGCGGCAAGGCGCGGCCGAGTCAGGAGGACCGGCGCACGGACGGCCCCGACCCAGGGCCTGTCTCCCCTTCCGCTCCGGGTTCACGGCTTCCGCCGCCGGACCCGCCGACCCATCCCCCATCGGCTCGCCAGGCAAGGATGCTATGCGTCGAGAACACCCCTGCGCGCTCCTGACCCTCGTTCTCGCCGCCACGCTAGGCTGGGCCGACCCGCCGCAGGCCGATTCCCGCGTCCCCCTCAACAACACTTTGCTCATCCAGACGGCGATGGCCCGCGCCAACGAGATGCTGCGCGAGCGCAACCCGCGTGGCGCCGTCGAGGTGCTGGAGGAGCAGCTGCCGCGCCTGAACGGCAACCTCGCGTACCTGCAGATGCTTCGCCACGCCTACCGTGAAACCATCGGAGAACTGCAGGCGAAGCAGCTCCCCAACCAGGCGCAAATCTACCTGGAACGCCTCGCGATCCTCGACCCGGCCGCGCTGAACGATCCGGCGCTGCGCCCGGTCGTCGCAAGGCCGGTCGCCGCCGCGCCGCAGCCGGAGCAGCCTGCGCCGCCCGCGCCGTCGAAGGGGATTTTCCCGGATTTCCTGAAGAACATGCCGTTCGCGAAGAAGGACGAGCCGAAGACGAAGCCTTCCTCCCCGGTGTCGCTGCCTCAACCGGAGAAGGAGCCGATCTTCCGCGGCGTGATGAACGACGACCCGTTCGATCCCAGCCAGCGACGTGCGCCGACAGCGAGCGACAACCAGAAGGCGTCGCAGTACGTCGCGCTCGGCAACGAGGAGTTCGACCGCAAGCGCTACGCCCAGGCCCGTTTCTACTACGAGCAGGCCTGCCAGGCCGACCAGGCGTCGCTCACGCTCTGCAAGGACCGCTTGGCGTACTGCGTGCTGAACCACGTCGTCGAACAGGTGAACCAGCCGAACCTCGGCGGCAAGTCGGCCATCGAACTCAAGGAGCAGGTGCAGCAGGCGGTGAAGCTCGCGCCGACGCTCGACGACACCGGCCGCTGGCTGCTCGGCGAGATCGAGAAGCGTTCGCGCATCGCCGCGTCGCCCAACGCCCCGCCGAACGTGCAAACCACCTCCGCACGCATCAAGCACCTGGGCCGCAACAAGGAGGGCTGGCAGGTCGCCGAGTCGGCCAACTTCCTCATCTTCCACCAGCAGAACAGCGACTTCGCCGAGCAGGTCGCCCAGGTCGCCGAACGCAGCCGCCTCGAACAGCAGCGCAAGTGGTTCGGCAACGACGGGGTCGCCTGGACGCCGAAGTGCGAGCTGATCCTGCATCCCAACGGCGCCAGCTACACCGAGCTGACCAAGATCCCCGCGTCGTCGCCAGGCCACTCGCGCATCGAGAGCGACACGACCGGCAAGCAGATCATCGGCCGCCGCATGGACCTGCGCCTCGACAACGCCAACGTCATCGACGCCGTGCTGCCCCACGAAACCACGCACGTCGTCCTCGCGGGACAGTTCGGGCAGTTCGAGGTGCCGCGCTGGGCCGACGAAGGCGTCGCCGTGCTGGCCGAGCCGCGCGACCAGATCGAGCTGCATCGCCGCAATCTGCTGAAGGCCCGCGAGGAGGGGACGCTGTTCCCGCTCCGCGACCTGATGACGCTCAAGAACTACCCGGCTCCCCGCCTCATCAGCGTCTTCTACGCCCAGAGCGTGTCGCTGGTCGAGTATTTGGCTAGCCTGAAAGGCCCGACCGTCTTCACGGCGTTCCTCCGCGACGGCATGTCGCAGGACTACGACAGCGCCCTCCAGCGCCACTTCGGCATGACCTTCCCCCAGCTCGAACAAGCCTGGCAGCAGCAGGCCCTCGCCGCCGACCGCGTCGTCTCGCGCAAGTAGTGCCGTCTTCAAGCGAGCGCAGGCGCGAGTGCGGCTAAGAAGCTGTTTCAAATCCTCAGGCGACGTACTTTACAGGCAACGGCGAGCGGCGCGGCGTAAGCTCGCCGTGAAAACCTGCAACGATGCGTGAAGCTTGCAACGACATGCGTGCCAATTGCACGAATGAGCATTTTCACGGCGGGCTTACGCCGCGCCGTTCGCCTTCTGTCGCTGAGAGCGTTTTTCGTCCCACGAGGTTCTGAAACAGCTTCTTAACTTGATGCGTATGGGGGCGGTTCTTCGCGACCCCATCGCGTTTTTCGGCCTCTGCAAGCCGTTTGCCCCCCCTCACCCCCGTCCCCTCTCCCCCCGCGTTGGAATGCTTCGCAAGCTGCCATGCCGCCGCAGCGGGGGGAGAGGGGGGCAAGCCGTCCCCCTCACGAAGCGACCGCGTCCTCGACGATCTTGATCTCGTCGGCGGTCAGCCCGTACAGCTCGTACACCATCTGGTCGATCTGCCGATCCGTCGCGTCGATCTGCGCCTGCAACACCGTCTTCTCGTGCGGCGTCCTGGCGGCGTTGAATTTGTTTTGCAGCCCAACAATCTGCCGAACCGTCGAGATTGTCTTCGCACTCGCCGAAGAAGGATCTTGAAAATCGCCAATCTCGCAGATCGGCAATTCTCGCGTCTGCTGGATGATGATTTTTGGAAAATCGTCTCGCCTCGCTACGCTATTGCTGTTCTTGAAGTACCAAGAGAGCATTTTGCTGTTCAAGACCCCCAGTAGAAAAAACAGAATCGAAGTATCCGAATGTGATTCATTCAAAATCAAGCTCTGCACTGACTGGTTCGTCAGGAACGCGTCCTCGGCGACAACCGCTTGAAGACGCAATTTTCGGCTGAGAACCTGCCGCAGCAAGATTCGTCGATTTGAGAAATACTCGAACGGCTTGGATTTCCGAATTTCAGCATCATATGAAATATATCCTGCGTCGCCATGTTGCAAGTTGTATCGCTGCAACACACCCGTAAAAGCCAGTTCCGGCTTCGACAGATTGGCACGATTGGGTGCCGGATTGTAGACCTCGACACCTCGCTTGACATGAACAAATGACGACAGTATTTCGGGCTGCGACTGGATTTTCTGCAAGAGTCTCGATTCATTGTCATCGCAGGTAATCAAGAACTCGACCCGCTTCATTTTCGTCCAAGGAGTGTATGTCGCGGTTTTGCGGAATTGGTCAAAATCCTCGATGCCATTGATAGTGTATCGGAACGGAAAAACAATCAGGTCAACGTGGTCGTCTACTGGCCGCTTCGACGGGATGATCTTTGTCGCGGTAAGAATGACGGTGTCGATATATGCGTCAGAAAAGACTCCAAAAGGAAGTGATACAAAGCTCGCTGGCAAATAGAGATCCAAAAAAATCCGCCGCAAAGGCTCAGATGAGGGCGTAGAAACCCAGCCGGAAGGGATGATGAATCCCAAATACCCTTGCTGTCGAAGTAGAGAAGACGATTGCTCGACGAAAATAATGAAGCTGTCAAGAGAGTTGGCGGGGCTGCGATATTTTTCTCGCAGATAGGCCGCTTCGCTTTTTCCAAAGTACGCACCATACGGCGGGTTGCCGATGACGGCGTCGAAGCCGCCGGCCTTCATGATGTCGGGGAAGGCGGCGTTCCAGTCGAAGACGTTGATGCGGAACTGCTCGTCCTCGTCGAACAGTTCGGGCTGCTCCTGGGCGTAGAAGTCGGGGCCGATCAGCGAGTTGCCGCACTTGATGTTGCTGGCGAGGTCGGGGAGGGCGCGTTCGTGGTAGAGGAGGGTCTGCTGGTCGAGGGTCTGCTGCGACTCGCCTTCGAGGACCTTGAGGAGCAGCGAGAGTTTGGTGACCTCGACGGCCTGGGAATCGATGTCGACGCCGAAGACGTTGTTGACGAGGATGTCCTTGCGGGCGCGGGTGGTGAGGCGCCATTCGCCTCGGGAGTCCTGGAAGAGCGCTTTCTTGTGCTTGTCAGGCCCTTCGGCGACGAACTGCTGGAGGTGCCATTTGAGGAGGAAGGAGTAGGCGCCGAGCAGGAACGACCCGGAGCCGCAGGAGGGGTCGAGGACGCGGAGCTTGGCGGCCTGCTTGATCGACTTGCCTTCGAGGAGCTTTCCGACGGTGTGCTGGACGATGTAGTCGACGATGTAGGTGGGGGTGTAGTAGACGCCGCCGGCCTTCTTGACTTCGGGCTTCTCCTCGATCTTGGCCTGGTGTCCGGCGGTCAGGCGGATGACTTTGCCGAGGAACTGCTCGTAGACCTGGCCGAGAATTTCGGAGGGGAGGACCGAGAACTCGTAGGGGCTGTCGGGGTAGTACAGGCCCTTGAAGATGTGCTTGAAGACCTTGTCGTCGATCACCAGGTTCGGCGTCAACGCATCGTGGGCTTCGGCGCGGCCAGGCTCCTTGTCGAAATGGAACAGGCCGGAGTTGTAGCGCTGGTCGGCCTTGGCGTAGATCTTGACAAGCTCGTCGTAGATGTCGGCGTGGGCCAGCAGGCTGCGCAGCTGGCCGTAGCGTTCGATGCCCCGGTCCTCGCACATGCGCAGGAAGATGATCCGGTCGATGGTGATCTGGACGGCGTAGTTGAGCTCGCGCGGGCTGATCTGCGGGTTGCGCAGGGCGATGTTCTTGGCCAGCTCCTCGCGCCAGGCCTCGATCTCGTCGAGGAAGGCGGCGTCGACGGTGGCGGTGCCGCGCTTGGCCTTCTTCGAGTCGGCGTACTTGTCGAACGAGCCTTTGAGGATGGCGTCGCGCGAGAAGACGTCGGCGATGGCGTCCCACTGCTTCGCGAAGTCGGTGTAGCGGACGTAGAGGACGCGGGCGGCGCTGGCCTTGTCGTCCTGGGCGGGCCTTACGCGGCAGTCGTAGACGGCGAACTCCTCGAAGTCCGTGAGGATGCTGATCGGCAGCTTGCGGCTCCAGCCGTAGCGGCGGAGCTGGTAGGCGGGCTCCCAGTTGTTGCGGATGTCGACGGCGGGTTTTTTGGCTTCGAGGAAGAACTTGCGAGCGCCGCCGACGCGGAAGGAGTAATCGGGGGCCTTGGTTTGGCCGGCGACCTTGACGCGGTCTTCGTGGACGACCTCGCGGTACTGCTCGGCGAAGCCCTGGCGATTGTCGATGTCCCAGCCAAGCTCCATCATCAATGGGTTGATGAAGTCGATGCGGATGAGCGTTTCGTTGTATTCAGGGGAGCGAATTCTATCGGCTTGCTGATGAAAGCGGTCGACGAGCCGCTTGATGGTATCCAGTG